>JAQVHC010000090.1 GCA_028696435.1 Actinomycetota bacterium
ATTCCGGTAGATAAAAATTTCAATCCCCTTTATAGAGCAATAACGTGGCTTGATGGAAGAGGTACTGAGCTTTTTGCTAATAATAAAAGCCTGCAGGAAAAGAATATCGAGTTTTATTGTAAGACTGGTTGGAGACTTGACTCAAATATGTCTTTTCTACCCCTTTTGTGGTTAAAGGAAAATAAAAAAGAAATATTTAATAAGATATTTAAAGTTTTTTATGTAAATGATTATGTTTATAAAAAATTAACCGGCAATAGTCTTCAGGACCCGTCCAGCGCATCAATAACTCTTTTTTATAACATAATTGATGGAAAATGGGATGAAGAAATTATGTCACTTTTAGATCTAAACGGGGATTATTTTTCTATAGTAAGAAATCCCGGAGAAAAAATTGGTTATTTAGATGAAAAGATAAGAGAAAAATTAGGAATAAAAAATGAAGTTATAGTTATAAATGGGTCTCATGACCAGTATTGTGTTGGACTTGGAAGTGGAATGCTAAACGAAGATGAAATCCTTCTGGCAACTGGAACAGCCTGGGTATTTTTTAAAATGTTAGAAGACCCACTTATTGACTCTGAAAAATTCTTTGCATCTGGCAGATTTTCAGTAAAAGATAGCAAAATGGATGATAAATTTGGACTGATTTATAGCATTCCAGCTGCTGGAGCATCTATAAGATGGTTCTCCTTGAATGTTATGAATTTAAAGGATGAAGATATCCTTTTTAAATTAATAGATGATAATTTAGAAAAAATTTATTCAATAAAAAATAAGATAATTTTTTATCCCTACTTAACAGGTGCTTATGGACCTGATTTTGATATAGAAAGAAAAACTTCTTTTTTAAATGTTGAGATTGGCCATAATTATCTTGATTTAGTGAAAGCAATTATGGAAGGAGTTGGTTTTCAGGTTAAAAGGATTTTGGATGTTCTTAAAGAAAGAGGAATAAAAGCTAAAAATATAAAAATGGTCGGAGGGGGAGCAAAAAGCAAAATCTGGCCAAATATAATAGCTGATATAACAGGTTTAAATGTTTTAATACCTGAAAATCATGAAGAAGATTTTGCTACTAAAGGCGCTGCTATAATTGCTGGTTATGGGTCAGGAATATTTACTTCGCTTTATGAAGGATATGATAAATTCAAATCTAATTTTAAGGAAATAAAACCTGATCAAGATAATATAAAATTTTATGAAGAAAAATTTAGACTTTTTGAAAAATAATTGTAATAAGATCAATAGCTCTCTTCTCGCTTCGATTTCATTCATTCTAATCTCCTTAGTTTTTAAGGTCAGAATAGATGATTAATTCTGTAGGTATGTGATGTATTTGAACAAATATTCATTAAGGTAACTAATATATTTGTATTTTTGAGTGACGATATATTTAAATTTATCAGTTAATCTTAAAAATCCTGAAAAAATATAGGTATGAAATCACTTTAATCAGGAATAAACTACCCTCCTATTTATTGTATATGAACTTATTTAAAAACATATTTTAATTATTTATACTCAAAAACTTTGATAAGATGATATTTTAATACTCAAATTTTATTAATATAGAAAAAGAAGCATAATTATAGCTAATAGACCTAAGAGAAATCTGACTGTTGTATAAAATATTGTATAAAATTATAAATTGTATTATTATCTATTTGTATATTATTTATTTACGAGAAAGAAATAACTGCAAAGTGACTAAAAGGTAGATTTATTATGGAAAAAATTCCCAAATTTTCAAAAACAGCAAGTTCCAAACTGCAAAGTAAAATTAATACTTCCATAATATTTAACTATATCCGTGAATATGGACCAATGTCACGGATAAAAATATCAGAAGATCTGGGAATAAGCCCGTCTGCAGTATCAAGAGTAGTAGATAAACTAATAAGAGAAGGATATATTGTTGAAGCCGGGAAAGTAAAAACCAAAAGTACGAAAGGTGGGAAAAGACCAACGCTCCTCGAAGTCAGAAAGGATATAGGTTACGTTGTAGGAGTAGATCTTGGAAAAGAAAAGTTAAAAATTGCTATGGCAAATTTTAATGGTGAAGTAATTGACATATACAAAGGTTTCCGGATTTCAAATGATAAAGACATAGCAGAAAAAGTAATAGACGAAATAAAGAAAGTTCTTGTAAGGTACCAGCAGCAATATAGTAATATAAAAAGTAGTGATTTAAGAGCTATCTGCATTGGCATTCCTGCCAATATCGATAAAGAAAGTGGAAGAATAATAGGTGCGCCACTTTATAATGAATGGAAAGATTTAAATTTTAAGCAGATTATCAGTAGTGAATTTAATGTTCCTGTTTGTGCAGAAAATGATGTTAATTTATCCGCTCTTGGAGAAAAGTATTATGGAAAAGGAAGGAACTACAATAATCTTATATTTGTGGAAATTAGTAATGGCATAGGAGCAGGTATAATTATAGACAATCAACTGTACAGGGGCTCTGAAGGTCTGGCTGGCGAAATTGGATTTACGATAGTAGATACTAAAAACCTGTGTTTCAAAGTTAAAAATAAAGGTTTTCTTGAGGAGGTTATATCAATAGAGAGTATAAGAAAGAAAGTAATAAATGAAATAAAAAATGGCAGGGAAACAATAATTACCGGGATTACAAAGGATGATATTAACCTGATAGAACCACGTATAATTTTTGAAGCAGCAATTCAGGGTGATAAGCTTGCCAGGGATGTAATAAATGAAATAGTTGATTATTTATCTGTTACAATTATTAATTTAATTTTAGCTATAAATCCACAGTATATAGTTCTGGGTGGGGATATATGCACTCTTCCTGGTGTGGAAAGGTTAATTTTAGAACCTCTTAGAGAAAAAATAAAAAATCCGATACCATTTAAACTTCCAGAGATTGAACTGGCTTCACTTGGAGAAGATGCAGGAATACTTGGTGCTTCCTATAGTGCGATAGATTCTCTGATTATAGAAAAATTCCCTTATAAAATTGAAGAGAGAATTTCATATCCTAAATAGAACATGGTGAAAATATAAAACGCAAAAATAGATAATATTAAAAATAGTGAATAAAAATAGTAAATAACATAGTAAACTCTTTAACTTTTAAATATTTTTAAGTTGCCAGTTGCTGAAGACTTCTTTCCCTGTGGTTTTAATCTTATAGTTTTAAATTTCTGCTTATTAAGATATTATTATTTTTAATGGTTATTTAAATGTTATTATTTCTGGAGTGTTTCGGAATTTTAAATTAGGTTTAAGATCAAAATATATAGACCTGGAATGAATTTTTTTAAAGCTGAAGGATAAATTTTCTTTTATAAAAGCTTAATTGTTATGGAAAAACTATAAAAAGAGCTATGAAAATGGTTATGAAAAAGGGATTATTTATAACCTTTGAGGGACTTGATGGGTCAGGGAAAACTACCCAGATTAAGCTCCTGGATAGCTACCTTAAGGGTGAAGGTTTTGATGTAATCCTTACCCGTGAACCGGGTGGAACTGAAATAGGCAGGAAAATAAGAGAGATTCTTCTTGATAAGAAGAATCAGGATATATCACATAAAACTGAAACTTTTCTTTTCCTTGCTTCCCGTGCGGAATTAACGTCAAAAGTGATAGTACCTGCCCTGGGAGAAGGAAAGATTGTAATATGTGACCGTTTTTTTGATTCAACTCTCGTTTACCAGGGTATTGCAAGAGGACTTGGTGTGGAAGAAATTTTAGAAATGAGCCTCTGGGCCACAGATGGACTTGTGCCCGATATAACTTTTTTGCTCTCAATGAAGGTTTCCAGGTGTGATAAAAGAATAAAAGAAGCAAATAGGAAAAAAGATAGAATTGAAATGGAAGAAAATAATTTTAAAGAAAAGATTTATAAGGGATATCTGGATATTGCCAGTAAGAATAAAGAAAGATTTGTGGTTATTGATGCAGAAAAGAGCATAGGGGACATTTTTGAAGAAATAAAAAGTAGAGTTTTAAAACACCTTAAAGATATAGAATCCGGAATCGTAAAATAGAATTTTAAGATTGAGATGAAAATATTACAAAACCCCGATTTTTTAATTGATGACGATATCAATCAATCAAATATAAAATCACTTTCAGGAATGGTAGAAAGTGGAAAACTTGCACATGCATATCTTTTTTATGGAAACAATATGGAGCCGCTTTTTAAGATTGCACTGGAATTTGCTGCTTCAATAAATTGTGAGGATAACGGGTGTGGAGAGTGTCTCATCTGTAAAAATACTCTCAAAGGTGTGTACCCCAATGTGCTGATTGTGGAACCTGAAGGCAATATAATGAGAATAGAAGAAATAATAGAGGTGCAGAAATTTATGGGGTTAACATCATATAATCCAGGTAAAAAAATATGTATTATTAAGGAAAGTGAGCTCATGAATCAAGAAGCAGCTAATAGGTTGCTTAAAACACTTGAAGACCCTCCTGATGATAATAGTATATTTGTGTTGCTTACAGAGGATATATCAGCAGTGCTACCGACAGTTGCGTCAAGGTGTCTTACTTACGGCTGGAACTTAAGATTTGAAGAAAATAAACCGGATAAAGATGATTTCAGGATAATTGATGAATATCTGAATGAAGGTATAAAAAACATATTAATTAATACAGTAAAGGAGGAGAGTGAAGAAGATTCAACAATAATATCCTTAAATCTGACATTAAAAATACTTGGAGTGCTAAAAAAAATGGAATCTGCATTTAAAACGGACATGGAGAAAGAACTTTCTCAAATAAGAAGCAGTGATTTTGATAAAAGTTATATAAATAAGTATGTTAATATTCTAAAGTCAAAATACAAAAGAAGAGCAGCTAAATTTCATAATTTAGCTATGAGCAGAATTTTTGATATAATATCTGCCTGGCTTGAAGATATTATTGCAGTGGTATACGGGGCGCAGCAAGAGAGCCTGAATTATAAGGAGAATTTTTCTTTTATAAGAAAAAATATAAAAAATGTTAAAATAGAAAAGATTTTTAAACTGATGAAATTGATTGAGGAAAATAGAATTTATCTTAACTACTCAATAAATTCCGAGCTGACTCTGGATAATATTTTCCTTCAGTTTCAGGATATATATAAATAGGTAAAAGGTGATAAATATGTCTTTGATTGTTGGAGTTATATTTGGAAAAAATGATACGGTACACTACTACGACCCTGCCGGTATTACGCTGAAGGTCGGGGATAAGGTTATCTGTAATATGGATGACGGGGCTAAGGAAATCGGAGAGGTTATCATTCCTCCTGTTGAGATAAATGATAGTGAAATTATAACTCCTTTAGGTAGAGTAGTAAGAAAAGCAACTTACTATGATCTCTCTGTTGATGAGTTAAACCGTAAAAAAGAAAAAAAGGGATTCGAAAAGTTTAATGAGCTAAATGAAAAATATAAACTTAATATGAAGCTCGTAAG
>JAQVHC010000091.1 GCA_028696435.1 Actinomycetota bacterium
ATTGCCCTGTGGAAAACTTTATTATGGCAAATTGTATATTACTTTAACTGTTTTATGGAGACAATAAAAATTAACAATCTAAATGCAGCACTGGATACAACCGGTAAACCCCCGGATATAAAAAACATAGCCAGTTATTTATTGGATGGAAAGGTGGTAATCCTTCCTACTGCTACAATATATGGAATAAGCTGCAAATATGATAATAAGGCTGCAATAAAAAGGATATATGATATCAAGAAAAGAAATGCAGATATTCCTTTTATTATACTTATTTCCAGTATTGATGATTTAAAAATTTTTACATCAAAAATTAATAAGACTGCTGAAAATATGATAAATAGATTCTGGAATATTAATAACCCTCAATCTCTTACTCTGGTTTTTGATAAGAAAAAATCGCTTAATAATTTCTTTACCGGCGGTATGGATACAGTTGCAGTAAGGATGGCAGAACTTAAATTTTTAAGAGACATAATAAATATCTGCGGTCCTATTATATCAACAAGCGCTACTATTTCCGGGGAAAAAACATTCCCGAAAAAAGTTAGTGAAATACCGGCTGCAATCAGAAAGCAAGTTGACCTGATAGTAGAATGCACATCCAGCTTACCCGGAGGAGAGTCAACTATTATCAGCGTTGAAAAAGATATTCCTGTTCTCGTAAGAGAGGGAAAGGTAAAATTTAAAGATGTTTTATAAATTTTTAATTGCACATAAGCAGTTTTTAAAATATTATTAAATTTAATTTATAATGGACTTTAAAGTAATGGAGGATAAAATCTATGAATATTGTTATAACCTCAGACCACGCAGGCTTTAATTATAAGTCAAGCTTAATTAAAATTATAAAGTCAATGGGCCATAATATTATAGATGCAGGTACAGATAGCAATGAAAGTGTTGATTATCCGGATTTTGCAGAAAAAGCTTCTGAGTATATAACCAGCGGGGAGGCAGATATAGGAATATTTATATGTGGCTCCGGGATTGGTATGAGTATAGCAGCAAATAAAATAAAGGGGATACGTGCTGCTGTTTGCTGGAGTGTTGAAAGTGCAAAAGTTGCAAGAGACCATAACTGCGCAAATGTATTATGTATGGGAGAGAGATTTTTATTATTAAATGAATGCATACAGATAACTAAAGCATTTATAAACACTCCTCCGGGCACTGAAGAGCGCCATCTCAGAAGAGTCAATAAAATAACTAAAATCGAAGAAAGGAATTTTATTTGTAATGATTAACTCAAAAAAACATGAAAACCACACTCTAAGCACAGAGGAAGATATCGAGATTAAAAAAATCATAAAAAAAGAAATAGAAAGGCAAAAAAGTCAGATTATTCTTATAGCTTCTGAAAATTTCACTTCGCGCGAAGTTATTAGAACAATGGGCTCACCGCTTACCAATAAATATGCAGAGGGTTATCCCGGACAGAGATATTATGCAGGTTGTGAAAATGTTGATGAGGTTGAGCAGCTGGCAATGGATAGAGCAAATAAGCTTTTTGATTCTGAATATTGCAATGTACAGCCTCACAGTGGTGTAAGCGCAAATCTCGCTGTTTTTCTGGGCGTTCTTAATTGTGGAGATAAAATCCTCAGCATGAATTTAAGGGATGGAGGACATCTTTCACATGGTCATAAGCAAAACCTGAGCGGCAGATATTATGATATACATACATATACAGTAAATCCTGAAACAGAAATGCTTGATTATGAAAACATTCAAAAAATTGCCAGAGAAGTTCGACCAAAACTTATTATCGCAGGAGCAAGTTCTTATTCCCGGATAATTGATTTTAATAAATTCAGAGAGATTGCTGATGAAGTAGGTGCATATTTTATGGCTGACACAGCACATATTGCCGGACTTATGGTAAGTGGCTATCATCCAACTTCTATAGGAGTGGCAGATTTTACAACAGCAACCACCCATAAAACTTTAAGAGGACCAAGAGGTGGTCTTATCTTTGCCGATAAAAAATATGCTGACCTTATTGATAGGTCAGTCTTTCCTGGTGTTCAGGGCGGTCCGCTCATGCATGTAATTGCAGCCAAAGCAGTGGCTTTTAGAGAAGCCCTGCAGGATTCTTTTAAAGATTACAGCAGGCGCATAATAGAAAATTCAAAGGCACTATGTGAATACATGAAAAATGATGGTTTTAGAATAGTATCAGGTGGAACAGATAATCATCTGTTTCTAATAGATCTGACCAGTAAAAATTTAACAGGTTCTGAAGCAGTAGATGCATTGACTTCTGTGGGGATTATAGTTAATAAAAATGTAATACCTTTTGACAAACTGAGACCAACAATAGCCAGTGGTATAAGAATAGGTACACCTGCAGTCACCACACAGGGAATGGGAAAAGAAGAGATGTATATAATCGGTGAGCTGATTTCATCTACCCTTAAAAACAGGAATAATAATACAAAACTAAAAGAAATAGCTAAAAAAGTAAGAAGCCTTGCTGGAGATTTCCCTGTTTATACAACAGACTGAAAGAATTCCAGTGCAACAAAATTATCAAACATTGAAAGCGGGATTTCCCTGTTTATACAAAAGACTGAAAGTTCAGCGATTCTTTACAATTTCCTTAACCCTCATAAGCCTTACCATATTTGAGCGTTCGTTTTCATCAAGCTTCATGGTTATGAACTTTATAGTCTCTATTATGTCAGGTATTAATTTATATTCCAGAGCATTCACTCTTCTTCTTGTTTCCTCAATTTCCATTGCCAGAAGCTGTAGCATTTTCTCCTTTTCAGCAAGTTTAAGAAGATTTTCCAGAAACTTTTCAAAACTTTTAAGAGCAATGTCCATTTCCCCTGATGTATTTATATAACCATATGGAATAATATCCCCGCTTATTTCCATTGTGTATTCGGGAACATAAACACTCATAATATTTCTTTTACTGACAGAAACTGACACATTTTTTGAAGACATCAGCAGTTCCTGTTCTGTCTGACGTGAACCTGCAGAAGCTCTTGCCAGTATGAATCTTTCAACTATAGATTGAAATTCTTTTTCTATTGAAAAGCGAAGTTCCCTGACTTCTTCGATTATTCCAAGCCACTGCCTCATAAGCTCATCTCTTTTATCTTTAAGAAGCTTATGTCCTCTACGGGCAAGAGCAAGCCTTGTCCTCAATCTGGTGAGCTCCATTCTTGTAGGATTTACATCTAAAAGCATTAGCTAAACCTTACTGCCTTCTTCTTCTTTTTTGAATTTTTTAAGATACTTATCCAGGAATTCAACTCTTATTCTTTTTAGTTCTTCTCTCGGGAGCATGCTTAAAAGCTTCCACCCTAAATTAAGTGTCTGGTCTATTGTCCTGTTTTCATATTCATCCTGGGAAACATATTCTTCTTCAAATTCTCCTGCAAATCGCAAATACAGCTTATCCATATCAGTCAATGCTGCTTCTCCCAGAATTACTGCCAGTTCTTCTACCTCTTTACCCCTCGCGTATGCTGCATAAAGTTGATTAAATAAATCTGCATGGTCCTCTCTTGTTTTTCCCTGTCCTATACCTTTATCTTTAAGCCTGGAAAGTGATGGTAACACATCGATCGGGGGAGAAATTTTTTTCTTATAAAGCGACCTCGACAATATAATCTGACCTTCCGTTATATATCCTGTAAGATCAGGAATCGGGTGAGTTTTATCATCTTCAGGCATTGTAAGTATGGGAATCTGTGTTATCGAACCTTTCTTTTTTCTGATTCTCCCTGCCCTTTCATAAATAGTTGCAAGGTCAGTATATAAATACCCCGGGTAGCCCCTTCTTCCAGGAATCTCTTTCCTTGCAGCTGAAACTTCCTTTAACGCTTCACAATAATTGGTCATATCGGTCAGTATCACCAGCACATGCATATCTTTTTTAAAAGCAAGATATTCAGCAATGGTAAGACCTACTCTCGGTGCAGCAATTCTCTCAATCGCAGGGTCATCAGCAAGATTTAAGACAAGGACTGCTCTGCTTATTGCACCGGTCTTTCTGAAGTCATCTATAAAATATTCAGACTCTTCAAATGTAATTCCAATTGCAACAAAAACTACAGCAAATTCCTCTTTATCTGTAAGAACTGTAGATTGTCTTGCTATCTGGGCAGCAAGCCGATTGTGGGGCAGGCCAGCGCCTGAAAACACCGGTAGCTTCTGCCCTCTTACAAGTGTATTCAGGCCATCTATTGAAGATATGCCTGTCTGAATGAATTCATTGGGATAATCTCTTGCATATGGATTTATAGGTGCTCCGTTTATGTCTCTGCTTTCTTCCGGAATAATTATATCTCTCTCAGTTTTAGGTTTTCCGAGGCCTGTAAAAACTTTACCAAGGATATCATCAGAAAGATAAATATGAGTGCCTCTTCCTAAAAACCGTACTCTGGTATTTTGAGAATCTATTCCGGATGTTCCTTCAAATACCTGTACAAGAGCATTATCACCCTCAACTTCAAGCACTCTGCCATTTCTTATGCTTCCATCACTGAGTTTTATATTGACCATTTCCTCATATTTAACACCCTCTACGCCCTCTACAAGGAGCAGAGGACCGGAAATGCTCTTAATGCTGCGGTATTCTTTTAACATCTTTACTCCTCTGTCATTGAAGATAATTCTTTATCTATATCTTCTTTTATTCTATCAATTTCATCTATATCTTTATCTTTTACATATTTCATTCTGGCTATTTTATCTTTAACCTTCATGTTTTCAATGTCCCTAATATCAACATTCATCTTCAAATATCTGTCAGCCTGATTATAGAAATAAATTATCACACTCATCATCTTATATTGTTTCTCCACTGAAGAATATGTATCTATCTCATGATAGGCAATCTGGTGCAGAAAGTCTTCCCTTATCATCCTTGCCGTAAGGAGAATCAGCCTGTCCTGGCCTGAGAGCGCATCAATACCCACCAGTCGCACAATTTCTTCCAGCTCGGATTCTTTTTCAAGAATTTTCATAGCCTCTGCACGCAGGTCAAAATAATCCTCATGAACTTTTTCTGTGATATAGTCTCTTATATTCTCAATATAGAGAGAATAGGAATTCAGCCATGATATTGCCGGAAATTGTCTGCTGTATGCAAGGTGAGCCTCAAGAGACCAGAAGACTTTTACTACCCGTAGCGTTGCCTGCACTACAGGGTCGGACAGATCTCCTCCTGGTGGTGATACTGCTCCAATAACGGATAGAGCGCCTTTTCTCTGTTCTCCAGTAGTAGTAAGACAATTTACCATTCCTGCTCTCTCATAAAAAGAAGCAAGCCTTGCACCAAGATATGCTGGATATCCTT
>JAQVHC010000092.1 GCA_028696435.1 Actinomycetota bacterium
TCCCTGCCATTCATGGTTACAATTATTTTTGTTTCTGAAGCATTTGGCAGTATATATCTTGCATCTTCTGGCTCTATTCCCATATCCAGCAACTCTTTATAAAAGCCGTGGATACTCGAAACTAATTCATCAAATTTTTCTTTACATTCCTTATTCTCTTCTATAGAAGGCGGAGTGATATACTCAAAGTGATCAGCAAATTTAACATATCTTTGAGACTGCTGGTTATACGAAGCTATTCTATGCCTTACAAGCTGGTGCGTCAGCGCTCTTGATACACCTTCTATTGCAAATGTAAAACTTATATGCTCTACAGTACTAAGGTGTCCACTTTTTATTACAAACCTTACCAGTTTTTCTACCCTCTCACTGTCAAGTTCATTCATAAGGTCTTCAACACCTACAGGTGAATAACAGAGCCTTGCAGCGACTGCTACAGTTTTTTCCGGTTCCTGTGTATGTTTTATTAAATTTGCCTTCATAAATGCCCCTTTTTGTTTTTTTTATTTTTTAGACTTTACAAGTCTCTTTTTAAATCTTTCCACTCTTCCACCAGAATCAACCAGTTTCTGCTTTCCAGTATAAAAGGGATGACAATTAGAACATATCTCAACCTTTATCTCTTTTTTTGTAGACCTTGTTTTAAACGTATTACCACAGGAACAGGTCACTGTGCAATCAAAATATTCGGGGTGTATACCTTTTTTCATCTTTTTAAATCCTCACTCTTGTTTATAGTATTTTCATCATTTATATTTATTTTTTATATTCATTTTACTGATTATTTCAAGTTCTAAATATTAACACAAATACTTTTTGCAGTAAATATAGCCTGTATAACTTTTGCAACATAATTAACAGAATAAATAAAGCATCAACCCTTACAACCTCCTGTAGCCTTTATAACAAAGATTCATCCACATTTAAGCCTTTCGTACTAAGCTTATT
The DNA here is from genome assembly GCA_028696435.1 of Actinomycetota bacterium. Classification (GTDB taxonomy): domain Bacteria; phylum Actinomycetota; class Humimicrobiia; order Humimicrobiales; family Humimicrobiaceae; genus JAQVEM01. The sequence continues at coordinate 949 of JAQVHC010000092.1, forward strand.
AAGTCATGCTATTTACGAAGTCCTTTACTCCTGGAGGCCATTTATATTATTGTCACTATTTCCCTTCTTTTTCAAAAGTAGCCTTTATAACTCTGAGAAAATCTGCATTTGATTTCGTGTTTTTAACATAATCTATTAATTGCTCGAGGGCGGCTTCGGGTTCTTTCTCATAAATTAGTCTTCTAAGTTTCCATACCATAGCTGCTTCTTCCTTATCCATGAGTAATTCTTCTTTCCTGGTTCCTGACCTCGTTATATCAATTGCCGGGAAAATTCTCTTATTCGCAAGCTGTCTATCCAGATTTAACTCCATGTTCCCTGTACCTTTAAACTCCTCAAATATGACATCGTCCATCCTGCTGCCGGTTTCGATCAATGCAGTTGCAAGTATTGTAAGGCTACCACCATTTTCAATATTTCTTGCTGCCCCAAAGAATCTCTTGGGTGGGAAGAGTGCTGAGGAATCCACACCTCCGGATAGAACCCGGCCACTCGCCGGAATTGAGAGGTTATATGCTCTTGCAAGCCGGGTTATGCTATCCAGAAGTATTAAAACATCTTTACCGTGCTCAACCAGCCTTTTAGCTCTCTGGAGAACAAGTTCTGCAACCTGTATATGATTATCAGATGGCTGGTCAAATGTCGAGCTTACCACTTCTCCTTTTACTGACCTTTCCATATCGGTTACTTCTTCCGGTCTCTCATCAATTAGCAGCACTATTATATATACTTCAGGATTATTTATAGAAATGCTATTGGCAAGGTCTTTTAGTATAGTTGTTTTGCCGGCTTTTGGTGGAGAGACAATAAGACCTCTCTGTCCCTTCCCTATGGGCGCAATTAAATCTATTATCCTCGGTGTAATATTATTAGACCCTTCTACTTCCAGCCTCAGCCTTTCCATAGGATAAATAGGTGTTAATTTTTCAAATGGTACTCTGGCTCTAATGAATTCAGGGTCCTCATCATTAACCTTCTCTATCCTTAAAAGTGCATTATATTTTTCACCCTCTTTCGGGGGGCGAACCTGGCCATATACCTCGTCTCCCTGTCTTAGACGAAATCTTCTTATCTGTGACTGGGAAACATAAATATCATTAGGACCGGCAAGATATCCGGAAGTTCTTAGAAAACCATAGCCATCTGCGAGTATGTCGAGAATTCCCTTCATTCTTTCTTTATACAGCTCAAATTCCCCACCCCTCGCTACTTCCTTTTCCTCCTCTTCTACTAATTCTCCTTCCTCCACAATTTCTTCTATCTTTAATTCCTTTTCCTCTTCCACCCGGGCTCCCATTTCCTTTCCAGCAATTTCCTTTTCAGCCTCTTCTTTTTCTACAGCTTTTTCCCTGGTAGTATCTTTTTTAATAATAGTTATACCCTCTGATGTAAAATTACTGGAACCCATACCATTGCTGGACACTTCCTCCAGTATCCTTTCTATTAGTTCATCTTTTTTTAATTTAGAAATTCCCTGGATATTTAGTTGTTTTGCAATGGCTCTTAAATCAGAAATAACTTTACTATCAAGGAATTCCCTGTTTAATTCTTTCTGTTCAACCATTAATAAATGCTCCTTTCATATTAATAACGACCTCTAACAGGCCCTGTGCAGTATTAAAACAGTCTAAATGCTGTATTAATAGAGCAGTTTTATGCTATATTTTTCAATAAAATTAAAAATTACCGGCCTTTTTTATTTTATATTTTTAACACTTCAAACTATTTAAAAAGTTCGCAGCTGTAAATTACACCCATAAAACTTATTTCCAGTTTCATTTGAATTTATTACTGGTTTCTTAAGCTGATAGATATATTTTTTGAAAAAAGGATTTTAACTTAATGTTACTTTAAAAAGATGATAAAAATGCCTTATAAAAATAAATATATATTATTAGCCTATAAATTTAATATAAATAATATTTTTTTAGAAAATTGAGACATGATTTTTCCGGGGAAACCCCTATTACTAATGCCCTTACCCTTTAATTCAAAATAAAACTTACTCTTTCAATATATAGAGTAAATTAAAAAAAATCAAGTATAATTATCTTTAGCCAATTTTAGTAGGATTTCTTAGAATATTTTTTAAAGATAACCGGTCGCTGATGTTAAGCTGATGTTAAGCAGTAGCATGGCGGAAGAGCAATTTTGCACTTCTGCCATGCTAAATTCTCTCTTTTTTACTTTTCTATTTATTTTTCCTGCTTGTTTTTAGCTATTCTTATATTTCTGGCAGTTTCCCCAGAGATTCTTTTATCTTTTCTTCTGGATATTCATAATCTTCCAGTTGGCCTGACAGATACTTCTCATAAGCAGCCATATCTACAAGCCCGTGCCCGCTGTGACCTATAAGAATAGTTTTTGATTCTCCGGACTCACGACATTTCAAAGCTTCATCAATTGCCACTCTTATGCAGTGATTTGTTTCAGGAGCGCTGATAATACCTTCAGCTCTTGCAAACGTTACTCCAGCTTCAAATGTCGCAACTTGATTTGTAGCTCTTGCCTCAATATAGCCCAGATTATACAGATGAGAGACAATAGGAGCCATGCCGTGGTATCGAAGGCCACCGGCATGAATAGGGGCCGGAATGAAATCATGACCAAGGGTATACATTTTAATAATTGGTGTAAGTTTTGCTGTGTCACCATAGTCATAAACAAATGGACCTTTAGTCATTTTTGGAGCTGCGGCTGATTCCACATTTATTATACGCAAGTCCGGCTTTGTGCCATCTATTTTGTCCTTTACAAACGGTAGAAAAAGACCGGCAAAGTTTGAACCACCACCCACGCAGCCGACGATAATATCCGGATAAACATCTGCCTTTTCCATTAACTTCTTTGTCTCCAGACCAATTACAGTCTGATGAAGTAAAACATGATTGAGCACGCTTCCAAGTGAATAATGGGTATCTTCACGGGACACAGCATCTTCTACAGCTTCACTGATAGCCAGTCCGAGGCTGCCGGGGCATTCAGGGTCTTTTTCCAGCATATCACGTCCAACCCTGGTATCCCTGCTCGGGCTTGGAACACACTCAGCTCCCCATGTTTCCATCATTACCCTGCGGTACGGTTTCTGTTTATAGCTAACAGCTACCATATAAACCTTTACTTTTAAACCAAAACATGCGCCTGCAAAAGCCAGAGCGCTTCCCCACTGTCCGGCTCCTGTCTCTGTAGTTATTCGCTCAATACCTTCTTTTTTATTGTAATAGGCCTGGGCTACAGCAGTATTAGGTTTATGGCTTCCGGGTGGACTTGAACCCTCATATTTGTAGAATATTTTTGCCGGAGTATCAAGAGCTTTCTCAAGCCTGTGCGCTCTAAACAGAGTAGTCGGTCTCCACAGCTTATAAATCTCCCTTACCTCATCTGGAATATCAATCCATCGCTCAGTACTTACCTCCTGTTTGATCAGTTCCATCGGAAAGAGGGGGGCAAGGTCCTGTGGGGTCAGGGGCTTTTTTGTAACCGGATTAAGGGGTGGGGCCAGAGGTTCGGGCAGGTCTGCCTGAATATTATACCACTGCTCTGGTATTTCATCCTCATCCAGTACAAATTTTGTTCTTTCGCCCATTTCTTCTCCTTTCTTTTTTACTAATTATCCTTTAACTAATTTAATTGTGATGCTTACTTTTTAACATCTAATTTTGATATACATTCCATGACCTGCTTTTCCAAAGAGCAGAGTGTAAACCTATTTTGTCAATAGAACAATATATTTTTTCATAAATAAACTAATGTAATGATACATAAAGTTTTAATCTAACCTGTTAGCAATGCACATAAAGCATATGAACTAATAAAATAAAACCTCTTCTTCGCAATAAGAAATATTAGCTAAATAAATAAAAACCTCTCCATCGCTACAGAACTCTGTAGAGACGAGAGGTTTAATTCCCGCGGTGCCACCCTACTTCACATTAAAAATTTTTTATAAATATTTTATATAAATTATTTTAATGTGCACTTAAAATATTTCAGATACTTTATAATATCCTATCCTATGGTAACGGAGGAAGCCGTTCTGACTTACTTTCTTCTAATCCTTTCTATTTTTCTCTTTCTTCTATTTTCTTCTGCTTTTGTTTTATTCTTTTCTGTTTTGTTCCTTTCAGAAGATTTTAGCCAGACACCTCACAGACCCATTCAGACACCAGCTTTGCAGCCGCATTCTCAGCTCCAGCGGCTCTCTGTATGCTGCTTTCAGTGCTTACTATTTCTGATCACAGGTTTTAATTATATATTTACTTTTAAAAGAACTTTTATT
>JAQVHC010000093.1 GCA_028696435.1 Actinomycetota bacterium
ATTAATGATGTTACCGGGATGAAAAATCTATTATTCCCATCTTGTTTCAATGATATAATTTTTTATATATAAATAAGCTATAGAAAAGAGTAAGAATATGAAAGAATACATACTGACTCTGGACCTTGGGACAACCAATATAAAAGCAGGAATATATAGTAGCTCATTAGAGGAGATATCAATTGTTTCTTCAAAGGTCAATTACAATAATTTAAATAATTTTGTTGAATTTGATGCAGAAGACTACTGGTATACATGTAAAAAAAATTTGATCGATGTTATAGAAAAATCAGGGATAGATAGAAAAAGAATCGTTTCTATATCTTTAACAGGTCAGGCTGAGTCATTAGTAACAATTGGTAAAAATAACGAGCCGCTTGGGAATGCAATCTCCTGGATGGACGAAAGGTCAGATGAAGAATGTAAAGTTCTTAAAAAGAATTTTGACAGCAAAAGCTCATACATGATAACCGGACAGCCTGAAATAGTCACAACATGGCCTGTAACAAAAATTCTCTGGATAAAGAATAATCAGAAAAGCAGGTTTGAAAACACAAAGATGTTTTTATTAATAAAAGACTTTATTATTTTTAAATTAACCGGAAGGTTTGTTTCAGAATATTCTATTTCCAGTTTTACATATTACCTGGATATCATCAATAAAAAATACTGGGAAGATATAATTAACTATGTTGGCTTTAATATAACACAATTACCTGAATTACATGAACCGGGGGAAAACATTTTTGGATTAAGGGAGGAAATAGCCAGAGAATTAGAGATAAGGGACGATATAGCAGTAAATATTGGAATGCTGGATCATTTTTCAGGTATGCTTGGTGTTGGAAATATAGAAGAGGGTATTCTTAGTGAAAGTACGGGAACTGTACTGGCGCTTGCTACAATTTTAAAAAACCCCGGGAGTAATTTATATCCATTGCCCTTTCATTATGGTCCATTTCCAAACACCTATTCTTTATTACCTGTATGTGAAAGCGGAGGAATATGTTATGAGTGGTTTAAAGACAATTTCTTTCCGGAAAGTAGTTTTGATGAAATAAATAAACAAATCGAGGAAAGATTAAATAATAAAAAAGAAAACTATTTATTGTTTTTGCCATATATAATGGGAGTTAATTCTCCTGAATTTGACCCCAGGGCAAAAGGTGTTTTTTATGGAATTAAAATCAATAATAACAAAATTGATTTCGCTCGCGCAGTTCTGGAAGGAGTGGCTTTTCTACTAAATAAAAACATTGATTTTTTAGAACATAAAGGTATTGATATTAAAAGAATTATTTCCACGGGTGGTGGTTCAAAATCCAGGATATGGAATCAGATGAAAGCTGATATTACAAATAAAGAAATATATCTTCCAAAATATAAAGAAGCTACTTTATTTGGGGCTGCTATCTGCGCCCTTTCAAAATTATATAATTTAAGTTATAAGGATATAGTTGAAAATAATGTGGAGTTTTTAGATAAGATAACTCCAGATGCTGAAAATGTGAATTATTATAAGAATGCCTATAATAAATTTGTGGGAATATATGAAAGACTGGAGGAATTATTTTAAACTAGACGCTGTAGGTTTTATTAATAATCATTAATAATCAGACAGATTTAATCAGGCAGATATTTAGTTACTCTATTTTAAATAATCCAGGATATCATCTAATTTAGCTATAGCAAGAGATACTACTGAATCAGCTGCACCGTAATAAACTAAAAGTTCATTTGTTTTTTCATCGACAACGGTGCCACAGGGGAAAACAATATTATCTACATCACCCACTTTTTCATACATCTCTTTTGGCCCGAAAACCCAGTCTTTTGCCTGATGGATTACTTCAAGAGTTTCTAAGTCTAATAAAGCCAGGCCTACTCTATAAATAGTACCAGAGGCTGTATCTCTTGCTCCGTGGTAAATAATTAACCAGCCATCCGGTGTTTCAATGGGAGGAGGACCCAGTCCAACTCTGCTACAGTCCCATGACCTGTGTCTGCTGGGAATCAATACTCTGTCTTTTCCCCAGAAGTCCAGATCTTTTGAGAAAGAAACCCATATATCAGCCCTTCCTTCAATAATGGGCCTGTGTATAAGGACATAATAACCATTTACAGTTTTAGGAAACAATGAAGCATCTTTATTGGGAGGCATTAATTTCTGCCCCAGATGGTTGAAATTTAAAAAATCTCTGGTTGACATTAAAGAAATACCGGGTGGGCTACCTGCCACTCCATCAAAGAACGAAACACAGGTGATTATGTACTCCTGCCTGTCTTCCAGCCAGGTGATCCTCGGGTCTTCAAGCCCGAATATAGCCTCACCATATTCCTGCTTTGCAGTCAATGCAGGAGCAGGATTTATCTGCCAGTTTGTTTTCCCATCTTTACTCCGGGCAATAGTTAGATGGGAATGGCCCTGTTTATCTTCAACCCGGACCAGAAGCAATACCTCATCATTAAATTTTATTGCCCCAGGGTTAAAAACAGCTCCTGCTTCATAAGGCCAGTTTTCCGGCGTTAAAATAGGATTTCCTTCATAACGTTTAAAAAGTTCTTTAAAATTTTTATTATTCATTTTCTAATATTACACCCCTGCCGTTGTACTAATTATACCTCTGCGCTCTACTCTTAAAAAAAGTAGCACCAGTTATCTAATTCCCTGATTCTAATTCCATGATATTCCCTGATGTCCCGGATAAAGATTCCTGGATTGGAGAAAACAACTTCTATAGTTTAATATACCTATTTAACATGATTATCTGTAAAGATTCAAATCTTTCTTCAATTTTTTTATTTTTTTCATCCACTTTACTATTTTGCTACCAAAGATATTAAAATAAAAACAGGTCAATTGTTGCTAATGAAAGGAAAATATCGGGAGCAATTTATTAAACAAATAAAAATAGTTTAGTAGTGCATTTAAATCAAAAAAGAATATAATTCTTATACAGAATTTAGGGTATAATTTAGTTTTTAAAAAAAATGAAAAGAAAGTATTTTTTATTATTTTTTATTCTTCTACTAGTGATTATATGTGGAATAGCTGTTGTCTTTAATCTATGGGATATTTTACCGGTGGCAGGGACGGCATCTTCTAATAAAATAGAGGAAAATATTTCTGAGCCAGTTGCTGAGGAGGAAACAGGCGAGAATGCTACTGGAGAAGAAAGAGATGCAAATGCCTCTGGAGAAGAAACAGGTGCAACAGCTACTACACAGGAAAATTCAATTGATACATCCGCAGAATTATCCACGGAGTTATCCATAGTAATCACATCAGGAATTAATAATACAACTAAAAAAATTGCATTAACTTTTGATGCAGGATGGGAATATGCAAATGCAGAGGCACTTTTAAACCTGCTTTATGAATATAATATTAAAGCGACATTTTTTACGAGGGGAATGTGGGTTAAAGACCATCCTGATCTTGCGATAGGAATCGTTACTGGCGGGCATTCATTAGAAAACCATTCTCTAAACCATGGCCATATGGTTACAATGACGGATGAAGAAGTTAGAAATGAAATCAGCCAGACAACGAGGATAATTAAAGATATAACTGATTATCAGCCTGGATTGTTCCGTCCTCCTTACGGAGAATATGATGAAAGAATATTAAGGATTTTAAAAGAGGAAGGCTATCCTTATACAATACTGTGGACTGTTGATAGTCATGACTGGGCTGAAGAACTAAATGGGGTAAAAATCACAAAGGATTATGTGGTAAACAGAGTACTAAACAATGCTTCAGATGGCGGGATTATTTTAATGCATGTAGGCGGTTATGAAACAGTCAATGCTCTTCCTGAGATTATTGACGGCTTAAGAGCAAAAGGATATGAGCTGGTTAAAGTAGAGGATATGCTATAAAGTTATTCACCGGGTTTAGTATGATTTGCAATGCGCGCCGTGTTTTCTGAAATTTTAAAAACTACAATAATTAACTCCAGCCATATTCTTGCACAAATCAGACAGATTAAAAAACCGGCCGGCGCCAATACCAGCAGAGTTAAAAATCCCATCCATACCGAACTATGAAATGCAGCACCAATGCCATAGAGCGCTCCTATTCCAATGATTACCATAGAGAGAACATAAAGAAATTTGATTATTTTTGTTGTAATAAACTCATCAAAAGAAATGTCAAATAGAGTAGCAAAAAATCCTTTTTCTTCTTTCATGTTCTATCCTTTCGTACTTTAATTTCTAATATTAATTTAAGATTGTAAACTATTGTTATTTAATTTACAACATTCTTTACCTCACTGTAAATTTCTTTAAGGCCGTCTCCCGCTTTTTCATTCAGAACAACATATGCACCTTTATCATAAGATGTCCTGGCCCTGTTTAGAATTATATAGCTACGTGCCAGATAGGGAAGGCTATTTACCGGAGCAACCTCAAGGCTTGAGCCTATAATAAAAAGAAGTTCACAGCTTTTTACTTCTTCAACCGCACTGGCAAAACATTCAGGAAGCCTGTCACCGAAAAGAATTACAGATGGTCTCAGTATCCCGCCACAGCTGTCACATTCAGGAGGAATATTACCTGCTTTAACTTTTTCTACAAGGCAGTTAAAATCGGTCTTCTTCCCGCAGGACATACAATGTGCCTCTTTCAAGTTTCCGTGAACCTCGTAGACTTTTTTTGAACCGGCTTTTGTATGAAGGCTATCAATATTTTGTGTGATGACTGATGAAATCAGTCCCTCCCTTTCCATATCCGCGAGAATAAGATGGGCCGGGGAGGGTCTGGCATTATTAATGTCTTTAAAAAATTCCAGCATGGGTAATGCTTTGCTATAAAAATAAGAAGGATTTTGATGCAGGATATCAGCATCCATTAATGCCGGGTCAAACCTTGTCCATATGCCGCCGGGACTTCTAAAATCCGGTATCCCGCTTTCTGTTGATATACCTGCCCCTGTAAGAACAATTGTCTTTTTACTATTAACAATTGCCTCTGCGATTTTTAGTACTTTTTCTCTGTCCATTTTTTTATTCACTCTCCATTTATAATTGTCTATTTTAGAATAGTTTTTAGATCTGGTTCTTAAAATTAATTATTTAATATAATTTAAAATAATTATAACCTTATAAGGTTAAATTTTCTTTAATTAATCCAATAATCTGTTTTT
>JAQVHC010000094.1 GCA_028696435.1 Actinomycetota bacterium
AGACAATTTGCCGTCAATCATAAAGGCGATGGACCTGCCCCCCATAAACAGTATAAGGGTCGCAACCATCGGCTGAACCCCGAATATGGAGACCAGGGTGCCGTTGAATACGCCGATGACTAACCCGACCATGCAGCTTAAGAGGAAAGCCGCTACTATGGTCAACAAGGTGACCTCACCAGCATTTAAGACGAACCTGACAAATACTGCGGAAGTAATGGTGGCGGCCTCACCTATGCTTATGTCCTGCCCCTGTGAAGCCGCAGTAACCAGGGTCATACCTATTGACAGAATAACCAACTCCGAGGCGCCGTACAGGATATTCGGTATGTTTCCGTAAAATGCTCCATTTACCATGGTAATTCTGAAGTAATCGACTCCCTTTATCAGATTAATCACAATGAGGAGCACCAGAACAGAGAGGGGAAGGAATAGATTAGATAAGTTATATAAGTGTTCTTTTAATCCTAAGTATATTTTTGACCTTTTCATATTTATTGACCTCCCCGGGCTATCATGTGCATAACATCTTGTTCCGTTACATCCATTCCACTGAGTTCTCCGACAATTTTACGGTCCTTCATAACGATCAATCGAGAGCAGGTTCGAAGCATTTCGTCAATTTCTGAAGATATGAATGTCAGGCTCATTCCCTCTTCAGCGAGCTCGTGCACAAGTTTTTGAATCTCCACCTTGGTTCCGATATCGATTCCCCGCGTAGGTTCATCGAGGATCAGGTACATGGGGTGCGTAAGTAGCCAGCGCGCTAGAATGACCTTCTGCTGATTGCCGCCAGAAAGAGATGCGATTGGCGTGTTGATGGACGGTGTTTTAATGCTCAGTTTCTGTATATACTGGTTAGAAAATTCCTCAGCCTGTTTCCTCGAAAGAGGCCTAATAAAACCTTTCATGACCTGCAGGGCTAGAATAATGTTGTCGCGAACCGAAAGCTCGGCAATGATTCCGTCGCCTTTTCGGTCCTCTGGTAGATAGCCGATTCCCTGTTTCATAGCGTCCAGGGGCGATTTGATCTTCACTTTCTTACCTTTCACTTTGACTTCACCGCCCGTCACCTTGTCGGCGGCGAAGATTGCGCGAGCACATTCGCTGCGCCCGGAGCCGAGCAGCCCGACAAACCCATTTATCTCGCCTTTATATATAATGAAATCGAATGGTCTTACCCCGGCGGCACTCGAAAGTGCCCTAGCCTCATATACCGGCACACTGCTGTCAGGTTTAAGCGGCTCATGTTTTTTTATCTTAGAGACATCACTCAGTGCCTTCCCCATCATCTTTGAGATAAGTTCGATTTGGGGAAGCGCAGATACTTGGTATTCGCCGATCAACGCTCCATTACGAAGCACCGTAATCCTATCGCTGATTTCATATACCTGATCGATAAAGTGGGTAATGAAGATGATCCCCACACCCCTGGACTTAAGTTCGCGCATGAGGTCGAAGAGTTTTTTCGTCTCATCTTCGTCAAGTGAAGACGTCGGTTCATCAAGAATGAGAATCTTGCAGTCCATATCGACCGCTCGGGCAATCGCAATCATCTGCTGGACCGCCAGGGAACAGCTTGAAAGTTCCTCAGTCGGGCTCACTGGAATACCGAGGGAGTCGAGCATTTGTGCCGCTTTTTCGTTCATCTGCTTCCATTGAACGAAAGTGTATTGGCCGCGACCTATAAACATATTCTCCGCCACGGTCAGATTGGGGCAAAGCGCTATTTCCTGATAGACCGTACCGATTCCCATGTCTTGCGCTTCCTTCGGTGACTTGAAGTGGATCGGCCTTCCATTTAAAGCAATCTGACCGGCGTCCTCTTCGTAAACCCCGGTTATGATCTTTATCAGTGTGGACTTGCCCGCTCCGTTTTCACCCACAAGGGCATGGATCTCACCTTTTCGGAGCACGAAGTCTACGTTATCCAGAGCTTTAACACCTGGAAAGGATTTGCTGATACCCTCCATTTTGAGTATAATTTCTGACACTAACTAAAGACCTCCTTACTGGTACTATAAAAATTAACTTCAGTGCGGTGTGCGGGTCTAGTCCGGAAACCGCACTGAAGTTGAGAAATTTTACCAAAAAAACAACTACCTTGTTATCACACCCTTGCCAGGATCGTCATTGATCCCATATTTTTCGATGATTTCGTCGGTTATCGTTTCAGTATCAACGATCATTTCTTCCTGATAGACGATTCCGCTGGGGATATTGCCGCTTTTGATCCACTCGGAAATCTGGGCTGCCTGGCGTGGATTGCACTGCACGTCAGCGTTCCAGTAACCTGCCTGTACGTTCCTAAGTGCAAAACGGTTAAAGTCGAAACCAAGTACCTTGACCTTGCCGTCCTTGCCATGGCTGATACCGGCCGCCTCGAGCGCCTGAACACCGCCTTGCGCCATACCGTCGTTCTGCGCGTAAAGGACGTTGAAATCCTTGTTTGCAGCAATTGCAGCTTCAACCACTTTGCGGGCTTCCTCAAGACTCCAACTGTCTCCACCTGTTCCATCGGCCACTATCTTGAGTTTACCAGCTTCTTCGGCTTCGAGCACTGGGGCGCTACGACCTATTTCAGCCGCGCTACCCAACTGACCACGAACAAGGACTAGATTGATCGGATCCAGACCCTGTTCCAACACCCAGTCTACTGCCAATTTACCCTCATAATACATATCCGAGAGAAGTGCTGCTTGATAGTTCGAGGGATCCGTATCAATCGCACGGTCAAAGAGAATAACCGTAATGCCTGCGTCTTTTGCAGCCTTTAAGGTGTCGTCCCATCCAGACGCATTTGCGGCAGAGATCAGGAGATAGTCCACTCCATCTCGAATGTACCCTTTGGCCGCAGCGATCTGCTCGCTGTTGTCCATGGTGTTGGTCTGTTTTGCGTCATAGCCGTTCTCCCGCGAGAAGACATTATTCATGTCTTCAACATTGGCCTGCCGGTAGCCTGATTCTTCCGGCGGTAGATTTACGATGCCGACCTTGATCAGCTCCGTTTCTGCTGGCTCTTCTTCTTCAACTTCTTCTGCTTCTGGTTCTTCTACGGCTTCTTCAGCTTCTGGTTCTTCTGCTGCTTCCTCTTCTTTACCTGCACAACCTGCAAAGCCTATTACCATCGAAATGCTTATTACTAACACAAGCATCCATAATAATGTTTTTTTCACTTCTTGAATCCTTTCTTAATAATTACTTAACAAATAAAAAAATAATTTTGTCGCGGCCACCTCCTGAAATCTTTACTTTTTATATTGTTTCTGATAAATTTTTTTTGAGATTTGTTCTGGTTAGAGTTTTAATATAAGGTTATATTAAACATCCTGAGCAAATCTCATTTTTCTAATTTGAAGACCACCTCCCCCTTCTGTTTCTGTTAATTTTTGATTATATGGCTTTCTTTGAATATTAATTTTAAAGGCATAATTATAGCTTTATTTATTAGTATTTTTCTTTTTAGTAATTCTGATGATTATATATGGAATTTTATTATTTGTTAGTAATTTTACATAACATTAACTAATTAGTCAACCTTTTTTTATAAAAAAATTTAGCATCTGGATTTCATACATAAATTGTTTTTAAAGGTAAACTTGTGGGATTTATTTAAATAGAATCACTTATGATAAGCTTAAACCTGCTTGTTTGCATATGCTAAAATATTTTCATGCTTTAAAGCTGGTTCGAGGGATATAATGATAATATTAAGGAATACATGTAAAAACAAATTAAGGCAATAGAAAAAGGGGGTTCTGTAGTTTTGTTGAGCTTTTGTAAAGCGAGTTTTATAAGCCTACAATCTTATTTATATTCTGGAGATATTTTTACTTACAATTTCTACCTGCAGAGTTTATTTACCATATATACTATAATTAATTTAATCACATCGGTTTTCAGGTAATGCGGGGCGCTGCTATCAAATAGCGCCCTTGCATCTGCCTCAAATTCTACATCCTTTTCCTCAAGAATCATAAGAACAGGAAACATTTTAAATGGGAATATTATTGAAGCAAATTTAAATCTATCGTATTTTTGCCCGCCAATTTCACAGGCTCTCTTTAGAAATCCAGCACCATCGCTCTCATATTTTTTTACCACAGTATTAAGAACACCTGGTATAGTCTGACAGTAGAAAAGCCCTCCGGGTAATTCTCTGTATGGTACCCATCTTCCCGTAAGAGGCGAGCCGTCTGCATTTTGAAGATAATGGAGGATAAGAGAAGCCGAATGCATGTCCGGAGACTCGCCAACTTTTAAAGTACCTTCTTCTGAATCTCTTTCTAAATAAAAAACTTCTCTCTTATATAAATCCACAACAACTTTTTTCTCAAAAAAGTCCAGCTTTATTCTATGCTCATCCAGAAGCTCCGAGCCAGAATAAATCGAGATGCTTTTGATATCACGGACTATTAATTCATCAAATATTCTATTGTAAACATCCATACCGATTTTTTCCTTAATTCATTAAATTAGATATGCTTGCTCCTTATTTACATTTCACAGCTGGTTTCCAATGACCGGCACCCAGCTCCCATTAACTTTCTGGCCAGCTCCATACTGGCCTTGCTCCCATTTTACTGCCCTCTTTTCTAAATTACATTTGCTTTTCGCTTATTTATCTTATCACACCTATTTTTAGATTTTTAAAAATTCCTTCAAACTTTTACTTATAGAAAACTTACATATAAAATAACTGCCAGGTAAATTATCATTAAATCAGGCTGACAAAATTAAATTGGTACTATTTCCCACACTTATCTTCATTTTACACTGAATAGCAAGTATAATATAACATCATCAAAAACTTAAAAATAATTTCATGTCTGTTACAGGTAAGGTAGTTGAATACATAATTAATATAGGCCCGGTTTTTTTAATACCGCTAATATTACTTATAGCTAGTCTTGCTATCACAAGAAAGCCGCTTAAGAATTTAAAAAACTGTGCCTTTATTCTGGTGGGTATGATGGGCGTATCCATTCTCCTTACACTTTTTGTAAACTTTTTTAAACCCATTACAAATACAATAATTTTAAATTCCACAAAAGAATATACAGTCATTGACGCTGGCTGGCTTGTCTCTAAAGCCGCCATTTTAA
>JAQVHC010000009.1:0-4112 GCA_028696435.1 Actinomycetota bacterium
ATTTGCAGGTTATTATTCTCTAACAGTAAGCTACTCTTCTCTAACAAGAGGCACAAATGTTACATCGCAGATTCTCTTTGTCTTAATATTATCTCCTTCCTTTGTTACTTTCCACAGCACCTGATTCCATCCCGGAGGACCTACTGGAATTACCATAATACCCCCATCAACAAGCTGGTCTATAAGAGGCCGGGGTATGTGGTCGGGGGCTGCTGTAACTATTATTCTGTCATAAGGAGCATATTCTTCCCAACCATAATACCCATCATGGTTTGAAATCTTCACATCGGGGTACATCTTTTCCAGCCGCTCTTTTGCAGTCTCATACAGACTTGTTATGATTTCAACCGTATACACCTCATCTGCTATCTCTGCCAGTATTGCTGCCTGGTATCCAGAACCGGTCCCTATTTCCAGAACCTTATGATTCGAACTCAATTTAAGCTCTTTTGTCATAAGGGCAACAATATATGGCTGGGAAATCGTCTGTCCTTCTCCAATAGGAAGAGGCCTGTCTTCATACGCCGATGCCTTAAGCTCCTCGCTCACAAACTGGTGTCTTGGTACTTTAAGCATGGCTTTGATTACTTTTTTTGAAGTAATACCCCTTGCAACTATTTGATTCTCTACCATCTGCTGCCTTTTTATATCATAACCTAAAACATCCTCCTCCTGTTTAGAGTGTACAAACAAAGAAGCTAAAACAGTCAGCAATGCTATCGCTACAGCTACTGCCAATATAATTATGTGAATTTTATTTCTATTATCCATTTTACCCTGTAATTTTTTAAGGTTTTTGCTCTATCTTGATATTTTTTAACCTCTTTATATATCGTAAAGCTCTGGCTATTCAGTTATCCAGTAAGCTTTTAAGATTACCTATTATGGGTGCATGATATACATCCTGCTTATTTTTGCTTGCTTTACTAGACCTTCATACCTGCTATTTATCCATTATTACTCTACCGTGCACACGCCAGAGTATCTTTTATTTTTTAATTATATTCTATATTTTTATAAGAATCTTACTTTTTTATGATACCTTATATGTATACCCGTGTAAACTTGCATACGTTCCAGGTACTCTCCTTCACTCGCTCTACGATTCTCCACTCTACAACTCTCTATATCTATCCTCTTTTTTATTAAATATTTTTCCTGTTATAATTAATAATTACAATGACCGAAATGACCGAAAGAAAACTGGAGGAATACTTCAGTAAAAGAAAATTTAATAAAACACCTGAACCACGCGGGGGTAAAATAGAAGATAAAACGCAGGAACCCGGTAAATCTTTCAGAGAGCCAATTTTTGTCATTCAGAGACACGATGCCAGAAATCTTCATTATGACCTGAGGCTGGAAATAAATGGAGTTCTCGTTTCATGGGCCGTGCCCAAGGGACCTCCACTGGAACCAGGCATAAGACGTCTTGCTGTTCGCACAGAAGACCACCCCATTGAATATGCAGAATTTGAAGGCACTATACCTGAAGGAGAATACGGAGCCGGTACTGTAACTATATGGGATAGGGGAACATACGAGAATTTAAGAGAAAATAAAAAGGGGAAAGAAGAAGAAATCGAAGAAAAAGTTGATATTTCAAAGTCTCTTGAAGAAGGAAGGATTGAGATATTATTTAAGGGCAGAAAAATAAAAGGCGTATACTATTTGATACGTACTAACATAAAAGACGGTAAAGAGCAGTGGCTTTTATTTAAAGCCCGCCAGGTAAAAGAAAATAAACAGTAATAAAATAATATTAATAATAATAAAATAATATAATTATATTTATGAAAATAAGTGATAAACCTATTATTCCGACAATGACTGCATATCAATAAATACCCAGGATAGTAATCCGGGTTCTTTTATCAATATGTTCAGCACAGTGCCACCAGCATAAATTTACTTCTGCAAAGTCCAGTAAAATATAAATCGTCTTCCTTTTAAATTTAGAAGCCACAAATAGCAGTATAATGGTTAAAAATAAAATCTTCTTTATATTTTTATATATTGTATATAAAAAGTAAAACTGGTATTTATAGATAATAAATAATTAAATCAAGAATCTATTAAATGCTATAAATGTTATTTAAAAAATCATCTATCCTTTCAGTTCTCATATAATTTTCCTGCTCGAGTAATTCCAGGTAAGAAGCAAGTATTTCGCCAAATCCGGTATCTGAGTATTCGGCCAGCATATCCTCAAACTCGCTTAATTTTTCAGGCAAAATTCTGCCGTCTGAACCAAATACACAGTTGTTATCAATACCACCGAGATAAACCCACATTCTCCAATCATTTAGCTGCTTGATTTCATCATAAGCCGGTGAGTCTGGATAATTTTCCAGATACTCTGTGGATTTCAAAATCCTCCCGACAAGCTCATCTGCAGTTATTGTAATTGCACCATCCATTACAAAAGGCTCATCCGATTCATCGGCTTTTACATCAAGATATTCCTTCATCTGGAAATCCAGGTAGGGTAAATACTCATCATAAGCTCTATAATCTACTATGGGTTCAATCATTCCTTCAATCAGTATTAATTTATATTTTTTATCTATCGCCTCTTCTGCAATATTTTTAACTTTCTCATTATTAACATCCCGGAGCGTTTCCAGATCCAACTCTCCATCTACGACTATCGACGGCAAAAGCGCAAAAACTGTATCTGTCACCTCAGGGTCATTTAATTTATTTACAAATTCCTGCCTGTAATCTTCACATAGTTTAATTACCCCGTAAACCATATTTGAGGCAAGTTCTATATCGCTATCCGCTATATTCTCATCAATAAAATTAAAAAGTGCTTCAATATTCTCAGTTTTTTTCTCAATCTGGTTAAACTCATTTTCTATCTCTGTAGATCTATCTGTTTCATTATCTGCTCCAGCAATAGGGGTTCCTATTTCCTCCCCTGCCTCTTCTCCGATTTCTACTTCCCCAGTTTCTTCAGGACTTTCTCCCGGGGCTTCTGTTTCTTCAGTAACTGCTTTACTACAACCTGTGCCTGCAACCATTACCATCATTAAAATTAAAGTCATTGTAAGCAATATAATAACCGGTAGATACAGGTTCCCGGGTACGGGATTAACCAGAATTCCCGGTCTTCTTATTTTTGTTTTTATTTTATTCATGTTCCACTGCCCTCTACTCCACTTTTTCTTTAATTAAATTTTAAGTTATAAAAAATGCAACAATAACAACCATTTCATTACTTTTGATAATATTTAAACACTTAAGGAATTTTAAAACAATGTCAGAAAATACCATCTTCGTCATTTTCTTTTCCTTTTAAATTGCATATGATATGTTAAAATCTGATATATAAAGCATGTTATATCCACAAAGTCACGAAAAATAAAAAGGAATATAAATATGAGAAAGAAATATAAAAGAAGAAATGAAGATAAGAGACTGCTGAGGCCTCCAAAAGATCAATCGTTTGATTTTACAGATACCGACACATGGCGTGTATTGCGTATCCAGGGTGAATTTGTTAATGGGTTTGATGCACTTTCCAGAGTAGGTTCCTGTATATCTGTTTTTGGTTCTGCTCGTACCAGTCCAGAAGATAAGTATTACAAAGCTGCTGAAAAAACGGGGGCGCTTTTGGTAAAAAAAGGGCTGGGTGTTATCACCGGCGGCGGACCGGGAATAATGGAAGCAGCAAACAAGGGAGCATTTGAAGCAGGTGGGCTTTCTATTGGATGCAATATAGAACTCCCATTCGAGCAAGAACCCAATCCTTATCAGAACATATCTCTGGAATTCCATTATTTTTTTGTCCGGAAGATGATGTTTGTTAAATATTCAGTTGGATATATTATCTTTCCGGGTGGCTTTGGTACTCTTGATGAACTATTTGAAGCATTAACGCTGGCGCAGACTGATAAGATTGAGCATTTTCCAATCGCTCTATATGGAAGTGAATACTGGAAAGAGTTATGTGGCTGGATTAATAGTTGCCTGTGTGAAAAGCACTGCACCATAAGCCCTGAGGATAAAAGTCTCTATAAGATTGTAGATACACCACAGGAAGCAGTTGATTATGTTATAAGGACAATTAAGAAAAATAATCTTATATAACAACTGTATATGACATA
>JAQVHC010000009.1:4212-17644 GCA_028696435.1 Actinomycetota bacterium
ACTCTTGATATCATACAAAAAACAATGAAAGCAACCTCCGACCTTTACCATGAAATTGGCTCAACAATAGAAGATAAAAAAAATAAATAAGAGGGTTTAATATGAATCCAGCTATAAATATAAAAAATGTCAGGAAAACTCTTAATAGCAGAGAAATATTGAAGGATATAAGTTTTACTGTAGAAAAGGGCGATATCTTTGGTTATCTCGGACCAAACGGCGCAGGAAAAACAACAACAATAAGAATATTGCTGGGCTTATTTCAGGCTGATTCGGGGAGTGTTGAAATTCTCGGTCAGGACATAAATATGAGTGGAACAAGGAAAAAGATTGGTTTTATCCTTGATGCAGATGGCCTTTATGATAATATGACAGCTTTGGAAAACCTTGTTTTTTATGCACGCATCTATGGAATGACCGGAACTGAAGAAATAATTAAAAAGCTCACGTCGATAGTTGGACTTGAAAATAGAATAAGTGATAGAGTAAGCGCTTATTCTAAGGGAATGAGACAGAGACTTGCACTGGCCAGAGCTATGATTCATAATCCCGATATTTTAATTTTAGACGAACCTACATCAGGAGTCGACCCCTCGGGGCAGATAGAAATAAGACAACTACTTATAAATATTGCGCAAAATGAGAAAAAAACCATCTTTTTAAGTTCCCATAACCTTGATGAAGTTCAGAGAATATGCAATCGTATCGCTATTATAGACAGAGGAGAAATAAAACTTTATGGTGAGCTGGAAGAACTGCGCCGTGGAATGGGAGAAGGTGTAGTTTTAATTAGAACAGCAAATGATATTCCGGAATCACTGCAGCATGAACTGGAAAGCCTCGCAAGTTTTGGTCTACAGGAGAAAAAAGGGCTGGAACTCATTTTTTCACCTCTGGAAGGTACAGAGATTTCTGACATAATAAGCTTTCTTGCCAGCCATGGAATAAAAATCGAAGAAGCAATAAAAAAAGAGGCATCGCTTGAAGAAATGTATGCTTCAATTTTAAAAGAGGTTGAAACTTAATGAGTAATATATGTCTAATAACCAGTACGGGCATTAAAAATAATCTCCGATCAAAAATCGTACTTATTGTCTACATAATTGTGTTATTGATATGCGCTTCAGCCGTAGTTATATCCATAAGTATTCTTGCAATACAACCAGAGCTGGATAAAGAGCAGCCGGATAAATTAATACTTGAACGTTATCTTGGTGTGATTGTGTACTCTACTTCGCTAATAACTATAGGAATATATTTTAATTCGTTCGCTTTCCAATCTCTGACAAGAGAAAAGTCCCGTGGTATTATAGCATCGCTTCTCGCTGCCCCATTAACAGCAAAAGATATCTGGCTGGGAAAGAGCCTTGCAATATTTATACCAGCACTAATTTTTGGAGAGGCTTTTACGCTCATCGTTCTAATCATTCTAAACTACATATACTTCATTCCCGGGACAGGTTTTCTTATCAATCCGTGGATAGCATTAAGCAGCTTTCTGGCTGCGCCGCTTATATATTTCTGTCTCAGTCTAATGACCCATCTTATCGGGCTGACCGGAAAACCGGCCAGTGCAAATGTTATAGTCAACATTTTTTTACCGGTTATTGTATCCCTTTCGATTAACCTGGCAATGCAAAATATTCTTGATATTAATTCATGGTCTTTTACAGCAGCAAATCTGGGGATAGCTGCTATTATTTTTATTATTACAATACCTCTACTTCGTCGCCTTACAAATGAGAATATAGTTTTATCAGGTTAGAATAAGGAGTGTTGAATAAGGAGTGTTACTTGAAAAAGATTATTATCATTTTTAATCGGGACCTAAAAGAACTCCAGAAGACAAATGCCTTTTTAATCATAGCTATTGCATTTTTAATAATTACCATTGCAGTTTCTGTAATCGCCTGTATCTCTTTAAAGAGGCAGGAATGGCTTTCACAAATAATCGCCAGGCCCCTCCTTGAAATGATAATAAGTCTTATTATTTATTTTATATCATTTTCTATCTTTATAACTTTTATATGGGCATTTGCCAGCCTGCCTGTAATTAAAGAGAAAGTAAATGGTAATATTGAATCTTTACTGGCCACTCCCCTCTCTCCAGTACAAATCTGGATGGGTAAAAGTCTGGCAATATTTTTACCTGCCTTTATTTTTTCTACTATTTCAACAACAGTAGTTTTATTTGCAGTTAATCTTTTTACAATTAAACCGGCCACAGGAAATATGATATTCCCGGCTCCTGCACTGCTTACAGGCCTTCTTATCAATCCTTTACTCTTTTTTGGGTTGCTTCTTATAATTATGCTTTTAAATCTGGCAAACAATCCGGACCTGGCTATAGTCCCCTCCTTTGTAATTGGATTTGGTTTAATGATGGGAGTCCCTCTGGGGGTAGCTGCAGGAAAAATAAATCTTTCTTCCTGGACTTTTTGCTTATGGTACCTCGGCGGTGCACTGGTACTGTTTATAATTGTTTGTTTTCTCTTAAGGCTTCTTACTAAGGAGAATATTGTTCTTTCAAGTAAAGGTGAATAGGACTATTTTAATTATTATAATCACCGCATTAATTATTAATTTTATTGACGACTCTTTCCTGATTGCTCTTTCCTGAAGACTCTTTATTGACTACTCTTTATTGACTACTCTTTATTGATGACTCTTATTGATTGCTCTTTATTGATTGCTCACTCTTACCATACGATTCATTTTTAAATACAACAGAAGAGCTATCACCTGGGTGGCGCATGTAAAAACAATAATTATTCCAATACGATTCAGATCATACAGCCATCCCATCAGTGCCGCTCCGCCAAGAAGTGCAAGACCATAGCTTGTATTGAAAATACCGTAACCGGTCCCACGTTTACTAAAAGGCGCAATATCTGCAATAGCCGAACGCATAATAGTTTCGTGGGTTCCTATAACGATGCCAAAGATAACCATACCAATAATAATCGGCATTACCGTGTTTCTTAGTGTCAGAAACGGAAGCAACAGTGACAGGATAGGAATGATAACCAGGACAAGAAGCCCTCCTTTTTCCATTCCGGTTCTCTTTTTTATATGGTCATATGCTTTACCGATAATAAGAGCAGCTATGGCATCAACAAACATAGCAACTGAGTAAAGCAGTGTAATATTTCCATCAGACATAAGGTTATTATCCTTAAGGTGATAACCAATCAGGCTGAAATTTACAAATCCGAGCGTGCAGAAGAAAGTAAAAGCTGTATAAATCCAGAACACCGGTTTGAGATGTTCGGAATGAAATTCTCTTTTTGTGCTATCAGGAATTAGCTTATCCCTTTCAATTCTGCGCCACGCATAGAATAAAAAGAATATAAGCAGAACAAATGGGATAAAGAGTATTTTGTAGCCTGTCTGATATTGAGCAACTCCATTTTTTTCAGCCAGATAAAAAACGAGTGTAAAAATTAAAGGGCCAACAAAGGCACCAACCTGGTCAAGTGCCTCCTGGATTCCAAAAGCAAATCCAACACCAACCTGATTTTCCGCAACTCCTGACAGAATTGTATCTCTTGCTGGATTACGAAGGGATTTTCCAATTCGTTCTATAAGAATAAGGACAACTATAATATTCCAGTTCCTGGTAAAACCAATTAACGGGACTGCAAGCAGCATGCCGTAACCTAAAAATATAAAAAGCCAGTATTTACCGCTTTTATCTGACAGAATACCGGCAATTAATCTCAAAAAATATCCGAGGAACTCTCCAATACCAAAGACCAGCCCGACTGTCGCTGCACTTATGCCCAGCAGATTAAAATACTGGCTGTTAGCGCTGCGCGCAGATTCATAGACCATATCCCCCAGCATACTGATAATGCCAAATATAATAATTGCGGTAACAGCCGGCGTAAAACGAGTCTTTGATCTGCTATTCATTCTTATACCCCTATTATCATTTTTATTGCTATAATAAGTTTCTTATTATTATAAAAATAAAAAAATTATAGCTTCTTTTGTTAAATAAAACCATTAATACTTATTCCACTAATGGGGGAGGCTTATATTTTATTTTTTAAACTAATTTCTAAAATAATCTAAAATAACCTTAAAATAACAGCAAATACATGATAAAGTTATTATCTATATAATAATTTAATTATTATAAACATGGAAATTACAGAAATAATAAGAATTATTTTATTTGTAATACTCTCTTATCTTATAGGTTCAATACCATTCTGCAATATCATTGCAAAAATTCACAGCAACAAGGATTTAAGAGAAATCGGAGATGGAAATCCTGGCGGTTGGAATCTTGTATTTAACATTTCGAAATACTGGGGAGCTGTCGGAATTGCACTGGATTTGCTCAAGGGTTTTCTTCCCTATTTTATGGTCCTGAAAATCACCGGAATAGAGATCGCAGCTATAATCGCAGGATGTGCTGCTGTGGCTGGACATAATTACTCTCCTTACCTGAAATTATCAGGCGGAAAGGGACTGGCTGCCACAATAGGCCTATTGTTTGCAATCAGCCCTTATGCAATTATAGCTTATGGAATTAGCATGCTTTTTTCGTTATTTTTTATAAGGAATATGATATGGGCAGTTATCCTGTCAATTACTTTTTCTGGCATATTTTTATGCATGATCAAAAACACTTTAATTTACCTTGTTATGGTAAGTCTGCTTTTAATAATAATTGTTCCTAAATATATTAACCATTCAATTGCAATTGGAATTAACTTCAAATTCAGAAAAGAGAAAACTTTAAAAGATCTGTTTACGCCAAAGATTAGATAATTATTCATAATCACTGTCATTAACAAGAATCACTTCATCTTTATTCCTTACATCATATATTCTGCCTTTCCAGCTTACACCTTCACCTATCAGAGCACTGCATATTGAATTTATTGCAATCAACATTAGATACACAATAGAAAAAGGGTAAAGTAATATATCTGCAGCTTTACACTTAAATCTTATGGAAAAAATTATTTTAGTCAACAGGATAATAGTCACCTGTAAAATTACCAACCTCATTATTATTGTTGGCCATTCAAATATTATTCCCAGAGGAAACATTATAAAAGGGAATAAAAAAACTGCCGGGAAAAGGACTAAAACAATTAATACCGCATAAATTTTATAATCAAAAGCAGCAAATAGAACCTTTGAATACCCTCTTACTACTTCTGAAAAATTCTTATACATCCTGCAATATAAATTATTCCGACCATCAAAAATCATAAATTTATATCCATATTTTTTTACGCGTTTGGATATTTTTATGTCCTCCAGCACCTCACTTTTAATAGATTCATGCCCTCCAATTTTTTCATACACATCTTTCTTAAAAAGCATGAATTGCCCTATTGCCGCACAGAAAAGTGGATTTTTTGATCTCTCTACAAGAAAAAGTGGTAAAAAACATAGTATCATATAACTTCCAAATGGCACTATCATTCTCTCATGTATAGTAACCATTATCTGTTTTGCAAATACAGAAAGGGCTCCCAGTTTATAATTTAAAAGGCATGCCAGCGCACTGGATATAGAATCAGGGAAATGAATGGTATCCGCATCAGTAAACAATAGATAATCTCCCCTTGCATATCCAGCGAGTTGATGGCAGGCATAGTTTTTACCCATCCAGCCTTTTTTAAGTTTTTTACCATTATATAGTTTAATTCTGCTGTCTTTCTTAGAAAGCTCTGCCACTATCTTACCGGTGTTATCAGTGGAGTTATCATTAAGCACTATTATCTCAATATTTTTATAATCCTGCTTTGTAAGTGATAATAAGCATTTTTTTATATTTTCTTCTTCATTTCTTGCAGGAATAAGTACTGATATGAGAGGACTATTATTAATTATATGTTGTGGAAGTTTAAATCTTGAAGAATCCTTAAAAAGGATATTATTAAGAAGATAATTTAACAGCACTAATAAAAGAATTGCTGTAATTATATATTGATATAATAAAAAAATATCCATTTCTATCTTTGTTCTGCTTAAAAATAATCCAGTTTTACTATTTTACATTGTTAAATTTTACATTTTATAATTATAAAATATTATAATTATGTAATCATGAAACCATCTTTATTAATGTTCTGGCATTATCGACAGCAAAAGCCTCCGTATCATTATTAAAGTAGACATAATTTTCAATGCCACCTTTTAAATTATTTTTAATCAATACAGAAATTTTTTTAAGCTCATCTTCTGAATAGCAGGAGCTATAAAGACTGGCTGAACCATGCATCCTTATATAACAGAAATCTGCTGTAATTTTTTCTACATATGGAAAGCAGGGTGCCGATGAAATCACAATAGCGCACCCGAAATCTTCAAGTAGCTTATATATTTCCTCTGTAAACCAGCTCTCATTTCTGAACTCAAATGCATACTTATAATTTTGCGGAAGTGTCTCCAGAAAATTTTTAAGTACCGACTTATCTTTTTTTAGGCCGGGAGGAAGTTGGAACAAAAACGGACCTCTTTTTTCTTCCAATCCTTCTGCAGCTTTAAATAAGCGTTCAAGTGGCTCGTTACAGTTTACAAGCCTTTTTATATGGGTAATATATCTGGAAGCTTTTATAGAAAAAATAAATTTTTCTCCTGTATTATTCCTCCAGTTAATAAAAGTCTGGATTTCTGGCAGATGGTAAAAGCTGCTGTTTATTTCAACAGTATCAAACTCTTTTGAATAATATTCCAGCCACCTGTTTTTCTTTACATCTTCAGGATAAAACTTTCCAGACCAGTGATTATAACTCCACCCGGAAGTGCCAATGTGAATTAAAGAATTAATCATTTTATTCCATGAAAGAATAAAAAACTCTATTAAACACTGTAAGTATAATCCAGTTATTGCTGGCTATTATTTACATGTCACTTTATACTATTTTTTATTTATATACACTAATACCGCAGGGACATGATATTATTTTGACAGGACATTATTTATATATGTCTACTTGTTATATCTACTTGTTATATATTGCTTTCATGTCTTCGAGGGTTAATGGTTCGTAATCGCCAGCATGTCCGGCAGTCCCAAAATCAATCATTTTTCCTTTAACCGTCTGATAAACAGCTTCCCTTGCAGCACCAAAATAATCCCTCGGGTCAAAAGCAGCAGGATTCTCACTTAAATATTTCCTTACAGCACCTGTCATAGCAAGTCTCCCATCAGTGTCCACATTAATCTTTCTGATTCCCCTTTTTATGGCTTCCTTAATGCTTTCCATTGGAACACCCATGGTTTTTTCCAGTTTGCCCCCATATTTATTAATTATTTCAATTAATTCCTGTGGAACTGACGATGATCCGTGCATAACCAGCGGCACTCCAGGAATTCTTTTTACTACCTCATCTATAATGTCCATTGCCAGTTTTGGTTCTGCTTTAAACTTGTATGCCCCATGACTTGTTCCAATAGCAAGGGCAAGTGCATCAACTCCGGTAAGTTTTACAAACTTCTCAGCTTCATCAGGGTCAGTTAACTTAACTTTGCCTGAACCAACACCATCTTCTATACCACCAAGTGTTCCGAGTTCACCCTCGACTGTTACTCCAAATTTATGCGCATATTCAACAACTGATCTGGTTACTGAAACATTCTCTTCAAACGTGGTTGGTGTTTTTGAATCCTCTTTCAATGACCCGTCTATCATGACCGAGGTAAATCCCAGTGCTATTGCCTCCTTACAGGTTTCAAGACTATTGCCATGGTCAAGGTGCAGTACAATTGGTATATCAGGATTATCTTCAACTGCTGCTGCAGCAAGGTGTTTTATGTATACCATATTAGTGTATTTTAAAGCCCCCCTGCTTGCCTGTATTATAACAGGTGATTTTGTTTCGCTTGCAGCTCTCATTATGCCCTGAATCTGCTCCATATTGTTAACATTATAGGCCCCCACCCCATAACCACCTTTAATGGCTTCATCCAGCACTTGTTTCATTGGTACTAAAGGCATCTGTCTGTCCTCCTTATTATACTAATTTTCAATTATTTATAATTTTAACATTTTTTAGAATTTTCTTTAGAATTTTCTATCTATTATTTATTATCTATTACCTGTATTTGTTATCTGACAGCCCTTTAAAATTCTAATAATTATACCACTGGAGAATTTATTTTCTACAAAAATTATATTTTACCATCTATTTACTGTTTCTTTCGCTATCATGTGGCTTTGTTCTTCCCTTCCTATAGACGGAATTCTTTCCACCAGTAATATTTTGCTGATAAATTATAGTGTAACAATATTAGTGGTAAATAACAGGAGCAATATTACTTACTGGTAAACAACATGCTATTAGCAGTTCCGGTATTTACAAAAAAGTATAATACAGATAAAATCCAGAAGTACAATAAGTAATCACAGACAGACAATTAATAAATAATTAAGATGTGGCGCATTCGTCTAGTGGTCAGGACGTAGCCCTCTCACGGCTAAAACAGGGGTTCAAATCCCCTATGCGCTACCAGTATAACTTTGTCTGGCAAGCGGCGTATGACAGGCAACCAGGTTCCAATTGTCCATGCCCTCCAGTTATCGGCATAACACAGAATAACAGTATTTTCTCCCTGCTAACCTGACACTTAAAACTCCTGCCCTGCCATCTCCATCTACAGGAATGTCTCAATTTCTCGTTTTTTCCATGTTAACCTGACTTAAAAGCACATTAGCTAAAGATATCCAGCGTGTTAAAGTATTTAGTGATGAAATATCTTAATAATCTTAATTGACAAATTTATTCTATCGTGTTACTTTTCATTAAAATAATAACACTATAGCATGGAGGCAGTATGCATATTCCCGATGGATTCATAGACTTAAAAACAGCAATTACAACAGGCGTAGTTTCTGCAGGGGGACTTGGAGCCTGCATCTACAGGGTAAAAAAGATTTTTAAATCAAAAACTATAGCAATAATGGGGGTACTGGCAGCCCTTATTTTTGCCCTCCAGATGATTAACTTTTCTATACCGGGAGGAACTTCAGGGCACCTTCTTGGCGGAGCTCTGTCCTCAATTGTAGTAGGGCCCTGTGGTGGCTCAATAATACTGAGCGTGGTATTAATCGTTCAGGCACTCATATTTAATGATGGAGGCTTAACCGCCCTCGGCGCAAATATATTCAATATAGCAATAATCGGAACATTTAGCTCATATTTAGTTTATTATCTTATCCGGAAGATATCTAAATCTAAATCCAGGACTAACTTTTACATTGCAGTAGCTGCTGCCTCCTGGTTTTCTGTGGTTCTGGCATCATTCTTTGCTGCACTTGAAATTGGCATCTCAGGTATATATGAAATGGGGATTACTATAAAAGCTATGGTTATTGTCCACATGATAATAGGAATAGGTGAAGCCGTTATTACTACAGCAATTATTGCTTTTGTTGATAGAATAAGACCGGAGCTGATTTTAACCAGCGAAATAACCGGTGAAAGGAGCCTTTAACTATGAAAGAAAAGGAAATTAAAATATCTGTCATAGCCGGAATAATTTTATCTATAGTAATCGCAGTTTTTATTTCTCCTTTTGCTTCATCTCATCCTGATGGACTTGAAAAAGTCGCAGAAGACTTTGGATTTATAGAAAAAGCACAGAATATTGTAAATGACAATATTTTTTTAATTCCTGACTATAAAATTGATGCTGTCAGAAGCCCTTTATGGCAGGGGCCACTTGCAGGCTTATCAGGAGTTTTTATAATCCTTGCAATCTTCGGGATTGTTTTTTTGATTTACAGAGCAACATCAAAAAACAAAAGTAAATAAAAGTAAAAAGATAGACAGGTTTTAAATGGTATTGGAAAATAACTGGCATTAGAAAATAAATGTAAAAAAGAGATAGAATTTTAAAAAGTATCAAAAATAAAATTAAAAAGAGTAAAGATGGAAAAGAGTTTAAATGCCTGGTAAGATAGTAAAAATATATAATGATTTTAATTTAAACGTAAGAGCAAAGATAATAATAACCCTTGTGAGCCTCTTTTTTCTTATAAGTACACCTGAAGGCCATTATTATATTTTTTTACTTTATTTTATTTTAAGCATTTTAATTGCCATTGCTTTTAAGGCCAATTTTCCACTTTTAATGAAGAGAACATTTCTGATTTTTTTATTCCCTCTTTTTATTTCAATATTTATCCCATTTACCAGCAGGGGGAATGCATTATTTAGATTAAATATTAATTTTATTAATATAACAATTACAGATAATGGTATTACAGTATTCCTGACAGTTATTTTAAAATCATTTATCTCAATTCTAATACTATCTTCTCTGGTTATTTCAACATCAGATATCGAACTTTTAAACGGACTGAGAAAAATGCATGTCCCGGCTATACTTGTAACCATTATTTTTGTAATGTACAGGTACTTATTTTTAATCAAGGAAGAGTTATACACAGGCCAGCTTGCAATCAAAAGCAGAATTTTCCAGAAATCTTACAGGACTTTTAATAAAAAGCTGGCATTTCTTTCAGGAAATCTATTGATTAAATCGCTTGACAGAGCAGAAAATGTATATAAGTCAATGGAATCAAGAGGCTTTGATGGTAACTTTTATTCTATAGAAAAAAATTCTAGCACAAAAAAACTGAATTGGTCTTTGACCTCATGCTTTGTCCTAATTACATTATCTATTAAAACAATAGAATTTTTAAAGATACTGGCCTGATACCAGTCTGATGACAATTCTGGCATGATGATTTAATTATGCCGGGCTAACTGGTTGTTATTAACTGGCATCATTATTAATGTTATTTTTAAAGTTATAATCTATCAAAAGATAATGAATATTAAAAATTTATAAATTTTAAAAAACTTACAATGAATAACAATGTAATAATTGAAGTCAAAAACCTTGGCTATAAATATATACAGGCAGACAGAGTAAATAACAGAAATGAAACAACCAGAGCATATAAAGAAGCGCTGGCTGATGTTAGTTTTACTGTTGCGAGAGGAGAAAAAATTTCTATAATAGGGCCAAATGGGGCCGGGAAATCTACTCTGCTCCTGAATTTAGCAGGTCTTTCAGAGGAAAAAAATAGAAGCGGAGAAATCTTTATTTCAGGAAAAATCATAAATGAGAAGAATATTTATGATTTAAGAGAAAAAATAGGATTTGTTTTCCAGGACCCAAATGACCAGCTTTTTTCAACTACTGTCTTTGATGATGTGGCTTTTGGCCTTATTAATTATTTAAATAAAAAGAAAGACCCGAGAGCGCAGGATAAAGAATTTATAAAAAAAACAGTTAGTGAAAGCCTTGCTGCTGTAAACCTTTATGGCGTTGAAAATAGCATTCCCCACTTTTTAAGTTTCGGCGAAAAAAAACTTGTAGCGCTTGCAACAGTGCTGTCGTATAAACCTGAATTATTATTTTTAGATGAACCGACCAGCAATTTAGACCCTAAAAACAGAGAGAGTTTCATAGAATTAATAAAAGGATTAGAAAAAACAATAATCATAGCCACTCATGATTTAGACCTTGCATATGAATTTTCTGACAGGACTATTATATTAAATAAGGGCAGAATTATTTTTGATGGCAGTACAAAAAATATTTTGATAGATAAAGATTTTCTCGAGGCGAATTCCCTTGCCCTGCCTCTTATGTTCAGAAATAATAAAGATAAAGCGGAAATATAAATAAGACAGGTAAACAAAAAGACAGGGTAAATAGAAACATATATAAAATACCACCTTAAGCCATACGAAAATATTAAAACATTTTTACAACTTCTACGGCCCGTGTAAGTTTTAACTTCTTTCGTATGTTCCCATCAATTCAGCACTCTCTATTATATGTCCCTGTATAGCTTCTTCTATATCTTCAACCGTTGCCGAAGGTGCAAGATCAAGGGTAATATCAAGTGAATAAAGTTTAAAAAAGTAGCGGTGCTTTCCTGAGGGTGGACAGGGTCCCCCGTATCCGGGAGATCCGAAATCTGTAATTCCCTCAACTGCTCCCTGCGGAACGCTATTTTCAGGTATTTCATTTGTTGCGGGGTTAATATTCCATACTGTCCAATGAATCCATGTTCCGGCAGGTGCATCGGGGTCTTCAACAATTAAAACAAGGCTTTTTGTATTTTCCGGAATCCCCGTGATGACAAGAGGTGGATTTATATTCTCACCATCACAGGTGTATTTTAATGGAATCATCCCTTCATTATTAAAAGCCGGGCTTTCTATTTTCAGAGCTTCTTTTATTTCCTTTCCTTTCTCTTCTCCTCCAGAAGGTTCTTCCGAGAGTACCTCTGCTGTCTTGCCTTCCTCTTTTATTCCAGCAGAAGCCTCTGCCTGCTTTCCCCCTTCCGGAGTTCCGGCTATCCCGCAGGAATTTATTAAACTAACACTAAAAAGAAAAAATAGTAAAACAAACGCCAGTATCGGCAACTTTAGCCTGCTTAACAAATGCACCTCAAACTCCTTTTATAGATTATATTCCAGGTTATATTTACAATAACAAAATCCTGCTTGTGCAAACAAATTGTATGATAATTTGTTCCCGTCATGAAAAGGAAATGTTAATTAATTACTCCGTATATTCAATTATTAAATGTATATTTTCTGGCAAGTATCCTAAGTCATCATATTGCCCATTTCCGTTAGAACCTGGATTTGACCAGTATATTACTAACTGAAATCTCGAGTTTCCTTCATCAATTTTATCCTGCACTGCATTCTTCAAATTATCATCACTATAATTTACATTAGTGGTCGAATTTGGAAATTGAATTAACATAGATGCCGGAATACTTCTATATGATATTTTAAGTGGTCCTGTCCCATACTCTATCGTTCCAATTCTAAAATAACCAAATCCTGATATATCGCCTCTCCTGGTAGGTGAAGTCATTTGTAATCTTGCGGACTGAACTTCTACTCCCGTCAGTCTGGAAATATCAAAACTAATGTAACCGGCTTCGCTTCCCTCAAAATCATCATCCCCAACAAAAACAAAAGAATTAGTTTTCTGACCACTAGTAGATATGGTTCCTGTTTCATTTCTTACTACATTAAGTGTTACTTCTTCCTCTTCTTCTTCCTCCTCTTCCTCTTCCTCGGGTACAGGACATCCCCAGTTGAGCGTAATTGATGCAGTAGCAGAACCCGCTGAATTTGTAGCTGTAGCGGTAAGTGTATATGTTTCACCAGGGCTTCTGAGATTTACCTGGGCTTTTTTTGTTCCCCATGCTCCATGGCTATCATCCTTGCTCCAGGTAACTGTTGGAGCAGGTGTTCCGGTAACTGTAGCTTTTACCCTGTAATAACATAAACTATCAGCAGGTGTTGGCCCTTCATATATTTCAAGGGCTATTGTAGGAGCCGTTCCTGAAACTTCTTCTTTTTCCTTTTCTTCTGGCTTCTCTTCAATTTTCTTTTCAGTTTCTTTCTCTTCTTCTTC
>JAQVHC010000009.1:17744-22240 GCA_028696435.1 Actinomycetota bacterium
CTTCCCACACTCACCGGAAAGCGTAATAGAAGCAGTTGCTGTACCGGCTGGATTGGTGGCAGTAGCTACCAGAGTATAGGAGTCACCAGCCTCTACTCCAACTTCTGCCTTATCATCAGCGAGGAGATCAATATTATCATCTTCATTAAACTTAATTTCAGGTTCAGGAGTGCCGCTAAATATAGCCTCTACACGATAGTAGCACATATTATCAGATTCTGAATAATCAGGGCCATCATATATCTCAAGTTTAACAGCCGGTGCTTCTCCTTTCGCACCAAAATGTGCATAAAAGAAAATTACGAGGCCTGCTATTGCACATATTATTATAATAGATATCAAAGCTATAAAAAGTTTTTTATTTTGCATATGATCTCCATTATTCTTATTTTTGATACTTTAATATATATAAATAAGTCTCAAAGGCTTTGTAATAATATTATACATCTCTGTTAATTTTTAAAAAACAACAGCACTAGATACAGAAATTACATTACTTATTAAATTCTGTTATGTTCCTTTATTTATTTATTTAAAACAAGAAATACCTTTATCCTAAAACAAAAGATGTCTTTTATATCTGATAAAACTGATAGAATCAGAAGTATTGCGCGAGAAGGTGCTAATGTTTCAGTGCTAATAAGACGGTTAAGTATCGATGCCACTATAAAGCGCCAGCGTGTCAATAGTGTTAATAGGCCTATATTAGATTAGTACACAATGCTAACACTTTTTTGTTATCACTATCTCTTTGTCATTAATAAACCTGTGCTAATATACTATTACCAGCATTTCCTGTTAATTATTAATGGATGACAGAGAAAAGCCGATCGTGATACTTATATAAAATTGCTAAAATTTCTATGTTAACTATTAACCCTACAGCTATACTAAACTAATACTAGCCATTAATTATATGTTCAGCTATCATATCACCGACCTCGGTCGTGGTATAACCCATTTTTCCTGCGCTTAAGCTCTTTAGTTTCGTGCAAGCGTAAGCTACTGCTTTTTCAATGGATTTTGCTGCTTCCTTTTCTCCAAGATGATTTAACATCATTCTTCCTGCTTCTATTGCAGCAAGGGGATTTATAACATTCTTCCCTGTATATTTTGGCGCAGACCCCCCTATGGGTTCAAACATTGATGTTCCCCCGGGGTTTATATTTCCACCTGCAGCAATTCCCATACCGCCCTGAATTATTGCTCCAAGGTCAGTAATAATATCTCCAAACATATTTGGCACAACCATAACATCGTACCACTCTGGATTTTTTACTGTCCACATACAGGCAGCATCTATATGATTATAATCAGTTTCTATATCAGGATAATCACAGGCCATTTCCATAAATGCTCTGTACCACAGGTCTCCAACATATATAAGGACATTTGTTTTATTTACAAGTGTAAGCTTTCCGGGTTTTCCTTCTTCTTTTCTGGTTTTTGCCAGTTCAAAAGCATATTTCAGGCAACGGTCGACCATCTGTCTGTCATAAACCATAACCTGGGTTGCAACCTCGTAAGGAGAACCCTTTCTTGTTATGCCGCCGTGGCCTGTATAAAGTCCACCTGTGTTTTCTCTTACTACTACAAAATCTATATCTTCCGGTCCTTTATTTTTTAATGGACAATCAACGCCAGGGTAAAGTTTTACCGGCCTTAAATTTATATACTGGTCCAGAGCAAATCTTAATTTCAACAAAATACCAACCTCCAGGATTCCGGGCTGTACATCCGGGTGACCTATTGCACCAAGATATATTGCTTTAAATTTTCTGAGTTCTTCAATTGCGGAATCGGGTAGCGTCTCTCCTGTTCTTAAATACCTCTCTCCGCCAAAATCAAATTCTGTAAACTCAAAGCTAAGGTTATGTTTTTTACCTGCAGCTATAAGAACTTTTTTACCTTCTTCTATAACTTCAGGCCCGGTGCCGTCTCCGGGTATAACTGCAATATTATAGTGCTTTGAACCATTCATTTTTCCCTCCAGCTAAAAATACTATAGTAATCAGTGATATTATATACAAATAATTATATATTTCACTATAAATTCAATATTTTATAAAATCTATTTATCTAAAACTATTTTAAGTACAGAAAACCATTTTAATTGAAAAGCATTATAATATGCGGGATAAATATTATAAGTCCAACAATAAGGGCAGTTATAGAAGCAACCAGAACAGCACCAGCAGCAATATCTTTGATGTGTTCAGCAATTATTTTATATTCTTCAGTAACCATATCTATTATTAATTCAAAAGATGTGTTTAACATTTCCAGAGATAGAACGATGCAGATAATCAGTATAATAAATATCCATTCAATAACAGAAATCTTTAATAAGAATCCTGCAACAATAGCCAGGATTCCCAGTACTAGCTGTATTCTGAAACTTCTTTCAGTCCGTATAACTTTTAAAATGCCTGTTGCGGCATATCTAAAAGAAAGGCACATAGACCTTTTATAGTACAGGGGTTTTTTATTATTTTTTCTATTATAATTATTTTCTCCTTTAGAGAAATTTTTACTTTCCTCTTTAGTATTCCTGGTATCCATTTTTACATTTGCCCTTATTGTTTCCTATTATATAGGTTAGCTCTTGATATTTTGATATTTTACAGTTCTGGTTCAGATATCCAGTGTTCCTATCTTTTCTATATAGACTTACCACACAGACCGCAGGCCTGCCATAAGCAGACTGGATTTAAACCTCTTATTTTGCTTCCTGCATTCATCCCTGTTTTTTATCATATTTTAGATTTAATTTTCAACACCGTAAAGCATCTTTTATAAACATTATTTTCCTTTTCTTAATTTCGTTTATCCCCTATATTATAAATTAGCATGGATCACATAAAATTAATATGTATTAATATACATCATATTTGTATCATATTGTGAAACCAAAATTATATTTAATTTTATGTATCATATTTCAACGCTGAAATTATATAATTATTATATTATTATCTGTATTATCTTTGCTAGCTAATAGCAGCCCTGGCAGCTAATTTAATAGCTTTTTGTAGTTATAAGTATTACTATAACCAGTTAAATTTAAATATGAATAATAAATTAAGGGTAACAAAGGAGGATAATTAAAATGAAAAAATCGCTCGGACCAAAAACTATTATCTATCCCATGCCAGTACTTGTTATCGGGACATATGATATTAATAACAAACCAAATTTAATGACAGTTGCATGGGGATGTATTTGCTGCTCTGATCCACCCTGTGTCGCAATTTCTATTCTAAAAGGCAGACAAACCTATGAAAATATAATGAATAAAAAAGCCTTTACAGTAAATATACTCTCTGAAGATATGGTAAAAGAAGCAGATTACTATGGCATTGTTTCGGGAAGAAATGAAGATAAATTCTCAAGGACAAATATCACTCCAGTAAAAAGTGAGCTGGTTAGTGCGCCTTATGGGAAAGAATTCCCTCTCGTGCTTGAATGCAAATTATATAAAATCACTGAATTAGGAGCTCACACACAATTTGTTGGTGAAATACTTGATGCAAAAGCTGAAGAATCTATACTTGATAAATCAGGTAACCCGGACATAGAAAAATTAAGACCATTTTTCCTTGACACTACCGGGAGTAACTATTTCAGTATAGGTAAAATTCTGGCAAAGGCTTTTTCTGTCGGTAAGGAAGTTTAAATTTTTAGTATTTTTATTTTAATATTTTTACATTAATTTTTACACTAAAAAAATGAATAAAGATGAATTTGAGCAAATAGTGCTCGACACTCTTAAAGAGCTCCCGGATAAATTTAAAGAAAAAATTAAAAACCTTGATATAGTCATTGAAGAAAATGATGTTCAACCGGATCTAAAAAATAAAAAGAGCGGTCAAATAAAATTTACACTTGGTCTTTATCAGGGTGTGCCAGCTACAAAGAAACCGGGCAAAATAAACATTATGCCCGATAAAATAACTATTTATAAAAAAGCACTGGAAAAAGTAAGCAGCAATGACAGTGAACTGAAAGGAAATATAAAAAAGGTTATTTTACATGAGCTGGGGCATTATTTTGGGCTTGATGAAAAAAAATTAAGAGATCTGGGTTACTAATTTCATGTTATTAACTTATCCTTTATCCTGCTTACTGGCTTTGTAGCTTATACCTTGCCCTGCTTTTATCTCTGTCTATTCAGGTTCATCCCGAAATGATTTCAATCCATATATAAATAGTTTGCTTGAGATTGATTTTATTTTCTGGTATTTTATTACCTGTATTTTTAAATGGGCTTGTGAAACTTAAATTATTTTATAGGGGCAATTGATGAATAAAACACTGAGAATTATACAAGTAGTCCTCATAATAGTTGTTACTATTATAATAATTATTTTAATTCCAGACTTTAAAAATTTAACTTCCGATGAAATCTCTGACTATATACCTAAGTCAATCATTCTAGCCAGTCTGCTCCTTCTTGGTTTATACTGCCTCAAGGCAATTACTATTGTTATTCCTGC
>JAQVHC010000095.1:0-2491 GCA_028696435.1 Actinomycetota bacterium
AAAAACACGGCTTTTAAAAATTCAGAATTCAAATATAATATAGTATTAGAAGAAATGAATTTTAGTAGCATAGGAAAAATTTTAATTCTCATTGGCATTGGTATTATTATTCTGGGAGGACTATTGTGGTTATTTTCCAGAATTCCTTTTGCCGGAAAGTTACCTGGAGATATAACCATAAAAAGGGAAAATTTAAGCTTTTATTTTCCTTTAACAACATGCATAATTATAAGTATAATTATTACAGTAATTTTAAATATAGTTTTAAGGTTCTTTTTAAAAAAATAATCATGGGGTGATTATTCAATGATACTGGGTAAAAATATAAGAGAGCCCGTGGCAGCAGGTAGTTTTTATCCCGGAAATCCAGATGAGCTGCGCAAAATGATAGAAAGATTTTTAGCCAATGCAAGGTTGCAGAATATAAATAACATAATATCAATTGTGTGTCCCCATGCAGGATATATATATTCCGGCCAGGTTGCCGCACATTCATATAGGCAGATATCCGGTATGGAATATGACAGCATTATTATCATAGCACCATCACACTCAGAATATTTTAATTTTATTTCAGTATTCGATGGAGATGCTTATAGAACGCCGCTTGGAACAGTAAACGTTGATAGAGAAAGAGCACAATTACTTGCCAGCAAAAGTCCATATATAAGATTATCCTTTCATGGTCATTTAAATGAACACAGCCTTGAAGTCCAGCTTCCGTTCCTTCAGGTTTTGTTTAAAGATATAAAAATAGTTCCTGTTGTAATGGGACAACAAAATAATCAGAACATAAACGAACTTGGAGAAACAATAGGAACTCTCTTTAAGAATGATAAAATTTTAATTATTGCAAGCACAGATTTATCACATTACTATCCATATGAAACTGCAGTAGCTCTGGACAGTAAAGTAATTGAACTGGTTGACAGTTTTGATATTAACGGTTTAAAGGCCGGGTTTATCGGTGACCGGTTAGAAATGTGCGGCGGCGGTCCTGTAATTTCTGCAATGATTGCTTCAAAACTAATGGGAGCAGATAGCTCAAAAGTTCTTGATTATAAAAATTCGGGAGATGTTACAGGAGACACTAGCGCTGTGGTTGGTTATATGTCAGCTGCCTTTTATAAAAAATAACTAATATATAATATTCGATATGTGGGACATTGAACTCAGTGATGAGCACAAAAAAACACTTTTAAAAATAGCGAGAGATTCTATTACCAGAGCAGTTTATAGCAGGCCTCCTCTGGAATACAGAATAGACGATGGAGTTTTAAATAAGAAGTGCGGTGCTTTTGTCACCCTTCATATCAATGGAAATTTGAGAGGCTGCATAGGTAATATAGTTTCTGAAACTCCACTGTGGAAAACAGTTAGAAATATGGCGGTTGAATCAGCCCTTAGAGATCCACGTTTTTACCCGCTTACTCCTCAGGAACTCGATAGAGTTGACATTGAAATCTCTGTCCTTTCTCCTTTAAAAAAAATAGAAGACCCTGAAGAGATAGAAGTAGGAAAACATGGATTGTTTATAAGGAAAGGTTTTTATCAGGGTTTACTTTTACCACAGGTTGCAACAGAATATGGATGGGACAGAACCCAATTCCTCGAACAAACCTGCTACAAAGCAGGACTAAACAAAAACTGCTACAGGGAGAGCGGAACAGAAATTTACATTTTTTCAGCTATCGTTTTTGGAGAAAAAGACTTTAATCTGCAAAAGGAATAGGATTAAATAAAATTTTAAATAAGAAAATACAGCACAAATATACAAAGAGTGTAAAAATAAGGTAACAAGTAAATGATTAACAGGACACAGGCTTTAAACTTTTTAAATCAACAAATTTCAAATAAGAACACCATTAAACACCTTCTTGCAACAGAAGCAATGATGAGGGAACTTGCAAAAAAATCCAACGGAAATGAAGAGGAATGGGCATTGGCCGGACTCCTGCATGATGCCGATTACAATGACAGCGTCCCTGAAGAAAGACAGGGCATCGAAGTAACAAAAATTCTGAGAGATAAAGGATTTGAAATCCCTGATAATGTTGCTCATGCCATGGCAGCGCATAACTGGCATTCTACCGGTGTGGAGCCAGATAACCCGATGGACTGGTCTTTATTCTGCGGTGACAGCCTTACCGGACTAATTGTTGCCTGCGCTCTTGTAAGGCCTGATAAAAAACTGGCTTCTGTAACGCCGGAGTTCGTAATGAAAAAATTTAATGAAAAATCTTTTGCCGCCGGCACCCGCAGAGAAGATATTGCTCTCTGTGAAGAGAAACTTGGTATTCCTCTGCCTGATTTTATTGAAACAGTCCTGAGAGCAATGCAGAATATAAGCGATGAACTGGGTTTATGATTCATTTTTATAAACTTCCGATGCTATTCTTTATAATCTAATCTGCAATGACCTTTCCAGAATAAATTTCCCCAGAATAATTTGTAACCCGATAACAGGCAACCTGTAATAATTATCTATTCT
>JAQVHC010000095.1:2591-4994 GCA_028696435.1 Actinomycetota bacterium
GCCTCATCCCATACATTCAGACGGGCAGCTCCCGGCGAATCCTCACCTGCCCATTCATTTGCAGCCAGCCCATAGGCATTAACCCCCAGAAAAGCAATTTTATTTCCGTTAACCTCAAAAAGAGCAGGTTGATAAGATTCTTCCAGGTTTCTGCCACCTCCAAAATATGGCCATCCTCTCTCATCATACATATCCAGCGTCTTAAGCATCCATTCAGGACCATAATCGTTCATATGGTTTCCGGTAAGCTCAACCACATCTGTATCTATATATTCAAGAAGCTCTATGTAGTGGGGACAACTGCAGAGATATGGGAACCTGTTTTCTGAACTGCATCCTTCCACAAAACATATTTCATTGCTGATATGTGTAATATCAGCATCCAGGAGCACATCCACAATTTTTTCTGCCGGGTAAAGCACTCCGAACTCATCCATTCTTCTTCCAATTGTCTTACCACGCGCAAGCGCAGTGACACCGGTCATGATAACAGAAGCCATTTTATCAGTCTCTCTGTTTGTTATATAAACACTCTCAAAGCATCTGTCTATTTTATCTTTAATATCTGCAGAATCACTCTTCACACCCATTCTAAAGCAGAGTGGATAACCCGCGGTGTCCATATTTTTGTCAAAAACAGACATATTATCCACATTTAGAGCTTTATACTCTTTTTCCAAGTTATTAAAAGGAATAATTGAAAAACTATTATTATCATTATCTTTAACAAGAGCAGCAAGTTCCTCTTCGCTTACAATTTTTATATCCGCATTTTTGCTTTTCCCGAGAACTGCCTCAAGGACATCATAGACTTCTTCAGTCAGGACAAGTTCCGGTGAGGTATTATCAATCGATATATATTGCAGCGCTTCCATATCCCCGCCCCAGAATTTTTTAAAATCATCATAATATATATCATCACAAATTCTAAAGAAAGAAACTACAGGCACCAGCACCCATTCCGCTTTAGAATTCTCACCACTTAATTCTATTTCAACCTTTATATCAGAGCTCTCCTTATTATCCACAACTTTTATTTCATCAAAAGCTACCCCTAACCTGTTTTTAATTTCTATAGCGATATCTTCAGGAACATTTTCATCTATCCATAGACTGACCGATATAATCTCTTCTGCCTTTTTGCCTCCCTCTTCTTTATTCCCTTCAATACCATTAGTTCCAACATCAGTACTATTATTTTCTTCTGATTCTGAAATTTTATTTTCAGGAAGTAAACCAATCTGGCAGGACAAACATGTTACTGTAATAAAAACAAAGATCAGAATTATAGCAATAATGAAATCAAATGACTTTTTTCTCAAAATTTTCCTCCTTTAAACAAATCAATATTATATTATCAATATTATATATTATCCAGTTTATTATCCAGCTAATACTCTGGCCAAAGGCTTTTGGTTTGCTGTCATCCCCCTTTTTTTTAAGTGGCGCAAACTATAATTCTGTAGCTGCATTTTGTAAAGTATATATAATTATTAATAATTATTTTGTTAAATTAGTTAAAATAAGTTGCAAAAATCATCCATACATATAAAATTTAAGAAACTATTTTTTTAAAGAAAGCAAAGAAAGGGAGATTGATATGTCATTTAAAAAAAATGCTGAAATGCCAGGAATTAAAAATCTTACCATTATTGCAGAAGGTGTAGAAATAAACGGTAATATTAATTGTCCCGGTTCATTAAGAATTGATGGTGAAGTCAAAGGTGAAATTATAGCAGGTAAAGATATTACAATTGGAAAATCAGGAATTGTAGAAGCCAATGTTAAAACAACAAATGCAGTAATAGCAGGAACATATAAAGGAGATATGGTTGCTTCCGGAGAAGTCGAAATTACCTCAACCGGAAAATTTATCGGAAACCTTACACAGAAAGACGCACTTCTGACTATAGCTAAAGGCGGCCTTTTTAAAGGCGGAAGCGCTATAAACTCATCCTCTGAAGTTTTTAAAACAAAAGATGAAAGAAAAAATAAAATAAAGGATTTTGAAAATCCGGAATTTAAAAATCCAAAAGAAGCCGGAGACACATTTTAAAAATTTTAAGGAGGGTTAAACATACATAAGCTCAATATCTCCCCAGATACCGAGCATTTTATCTTTTACAATCAGCATACCCTTCACATCTTTTATTTTTTTATAGTATTCTATTGCGCCTTCGATATCAGCAGGCTTAGTGATCTTATTTGCAATTGCTGTCGCTGCTGCATCTGCACTGATTGTTGATTTAGACAACACTACTACAAGGTCACTTTTCCCCATACTTAACGAATGGCCAAAAATACCGGATGATGAGCATATACCACATGGGGTTTGCTTTGCTTTTATTTTTAGATATATTTTGTTTTTAAAATTTTCATTCTTTAGAAACACCCCGACATTTA
>JAQVHC010000096.1 GCA_028696435.1 Actinomycetota bacterium
AAGACAAAACTGAAAATATAATCAGAAAATTTCATTAAAATTTTTTACAATAAGATTTTACTGATTTTGCTTATGTATTTTGATATTGTTGGACAATCTTAATTTATAAATAAACCTTAAGGTCTGGCATTTAAAGGATTTATAGTATGGATGACAATAAGGATAACAAAGCTTTACTCATAATAGATATGTTAAATGATTTTGTGCTTGACGGTGCACCACTTAAGGTTCCAAAAATTGAAAGAATCATAAAACCCATAAAAAAAGAGATAGAAAAGGCAAGAGATAGGGGGTACCACGTAATATATATATGTGACAGCCATGAAGAAGATGATAGAGAATTTGAATTATTTCCACCGCATGCAGTAAAAGGTACGGAAGGGGCAAAGATAATTGAAGATTTAAAACCGGAAGGTACCGATCTGATTGTAAGAAAAAGTACATTTTCAGGATTTTTTAATACAGATCTGGACGAGATATTAAAAAAATTAGATGTACAGAAATTAATAGTCACCGGTGATGTAACAAATATCTGTATCCTCTATACAGTTGCTGATGCAGTGATGAGGGGTTATCGGGTTGATGTGGTAAAAGATGCAGTAGCGGGGCTTAATATGAGAGACCATAAATTTGCGCTGAGGCAGATGAAAAATATACTTAAAGTAAATATAATATAAAATAAATTTAATTGTACTATTCAGGCCGGCGTTTACAGTTTATAACTACTTCCAGGTATAAAATATTAAATAATATAAATATGATCTAAAAGGAGCTCCCGGTGTTTCATATAGCAGATGACGACGATATAAAAAGTGGTAAGCTAACAGATATATATTTTGAGAGAACTGATAAAATACTAAAAGCTGTCGGGAAAAATCCTCTGGTTAAAGCTGAAATATTCTTAAAAAGTTTCCCCTGTGGATATTCATGGGGTGTTCTTGCAGGTATAGAGGAAACCATAAAATTGCTTTCGGGTGTGGACAAAATTTCAATAAGATGTATGCCTGAAGGAACAGTGTTCAGGAGTTTTCAACCGGTTATGGTGATTGAAGGAAAGTATCTCGACTTTGGAGTATACGAAACTGCTATTTTAGGATTTCTATGTCAGGCCAGTGGAATAGCCACGAAAGCTGCAAGATGTAAACTGGCTGCACAGGATAAACTTGTTTATAGCTTTGGAGCCAGAAGGGTTCACCCGGCAATAACACCAATGATTGAAAGGAGTGCTTTTATTGGTGGAGCTGATGGAGTTTCAACAACACTTGGCGCAAAACTTATCGGGCAGGACCCTGTCGGAACGATACCTCACTCATTAATTCTTATTATGGGGGATACGGTTGAAGCGACAAAGGCTTTTAATCAGGTAATCGAACCAGAAGTCAAAAGAATTTCCCTTATCGATACTTTTAATGATGAAAAATTTGAAGCTATAAGAGTTGCTGAAGGCCTTGGAAAAGATTTATTTGGAGTAAGACTGGATACTCCGTCGTCCAGGAAAGGGGATTTCAGGAAAATTTTAGAGGAAGTCAGATGGGAGCTTGACATAAGAGGTTTTAATGAAGTCAGGCTGGCTGTAAGTGGTGGACTTGACGAGGAAGATATTTTAAACCTGAGAGACATAGCAGATGTTTTTGGTGTTGGAACTGCTATAAGTGGTGCAAGGGTACTTGATTTCTCGCTTGATATTGTGGAAATTGAGGGCAAAAAAATATCAAAAAGAGGAAAGATGTCAGGGGCAAAAAAGGTAATAAGATGCAGCAAATGTTTTAGTGACAGGATAGTGCTTGAAGATAAAAAGGCATCAGATTATAAATGTGACAGATGTGGTAGTGCTTATGAGGATGTATTTGTAAATGCAGTAAATGAAGGAAAAATATTATATGGCTTTCCAAAGGCATCTGATATTCGTAATAGAGTGCTGGGTCAGTTCAAATTTTTAGAGCTTTAATAGAAAAGTTAAAATCAATAGAAATAGAAATTGAAGAGGATTTAAGAGTGAATATAAAAAAGGGCGGAAAATAAATGGAGAGTAATGCTGGAGCAGTAAAAATTACAGAAGGAAATATTGCTGAAAATTTTTTAAATAACTGGCCCAGCATTGTAATAATAATAGTCATTCTACTGGTTGTGATAATTGTGATAAGAGTTGCAACCAGGAGAATAAAGAAATTGATAGATAAAAATATCAATGACGAGAAAATACATATCAAAAAGCGCACTTATACCCTTACAAGTGTTATATCTAATTTTATAATAGTAATTTCAACTGTTGTTGCTCTAATTATGATCGCAGACCAGGTCGGTATACCTATTGCCGGCCTGCTTGCAGGAGCAGGAGTTCTGGGTATTATTATAGGATTTGGTACCCAGAGTCTTATGAAAGATTTGATAAATGGAATATTTATACTGGTAGAGCAGTGGTATCAGGTAGATGACACTATAACTGTAGGGGATATTTCAGGAACTGTAGAAAAGTTTAACCTGAGGACAACAGCAATAAGAGACCTTGAGGGAACATTACATTTCATACCAAATGGTGAAATTAAAATACTAAGCAATCGTTCTTACACGTGGGCAAGAGCTGTTATAAATATAAATGTTAATTATGATGAAAATATTGATAGAGTGATTAAAGTTCTGGAAGAGGTTTTTGATGAATTCATGAAGGATAAAAAATACAGACGCTCTATAATTGAGAGGCCATCTATTCTTGGAGATGGGGGTGTAAGTGAATTAGGGAATTCAGCTGTTATACTTACTATAAT
This sequence comes from Actinomycetota bacterium, assembly GCA_028696435.1. Classification (GTDB taxonomy): domain Bacteria; phylum Actinomycetota; class Humimicrobiia; order Humimicrobiales; family Humimicrobiaceae; genus JAQVEM01. The sequence continues at coordinate 2,766 of JAQVHC010000096.1, forward strand.
ATGCACGGTAAAAGCTGGTGAGCAATGGACTATAGGCAGACAGTTAAGAAAAAGAATAAAAGACAAATTTGACCTTGTCGGGATTGAAATTCCATATCCATCCACCAATGTATATATAAAAAGCAGGGATTTACATAAAAAAGATAAATAATATAAGAAGAATAAAAATAAGAAGATATAAACAATAATAATTTCATAAATAACAGCGTATTTATTATAAAGCTTCTACTGGCGCAATATATTGATGAATTAATTATTGATTATTACATCTAAATGTTATAATATCCCTAGTGATAATAAAGGTAAAAAATTAAGGTTTTTTTATCTTGATATCTTTCTGTTCTGCACTATAAAAGCAGAACCTAATTATTAAAATTAGTCCACAGGAGGATTAAGAGATTGAGAAGTTATGAACTGGTGGTTATATTTGACCCAGCCCTTGAGGAAGAGGCTTTAGACAAAGAATTATCCAAAATAACCTCATTAATTGAGAAAGAAAAGTGTGTAGTTACTGATGTTGATAAGTGGGGGATTCGTAAGCTTGCTTATCCAATTAAAAAACAGGAAAATGGTTATTATATGATAATTTATTTTGAAGGAAATAGCAGTATTGTTTCAGAGCTGGACAGGGTAAATAAAATCAATGATAAAATACTGCGTCACTTGATTGTAAAAAGTGACGAATCTCAAGTGTGAATCTTAAAATCTTAATGTGACTCTTGAGCGATGAGTCTTAAGCAACTATAAAAAATCAGAAGAAGGTGATACCAATGGCGGCTGGTGTTAATAATGTGACTATTCTGGGGAACCTGACAAGGGACCCTGAGCTCAGGTTTACACCGAATGGAACTGCAGTAGCGAGCTTCGGGCTTGCTGTAAACAGGAATATTCAGAATAAAACTTCAGGTGAATGGGAAACACAGGTTGACTTCTTTAATGTTACAGCATGGTTTAAGCTGGCAGAAAATTGTGCTGAAAGCTTGAGCAAAGGAGATAGGGTTCTGGTTTCAGGGAGGCTTTCGCAGAATAGCTGGGAAGGTAAAGATGGACAGAAAAGATCAACAGTAAGAATTGTTGCAAATGTTGTGGCACCAAGTCTTGAGTTTGCTTCGTGTAAACTCGAGAAAAATCCACGGATAGAAGAAGGTATATCAGCAGGTGCAGGTAGTTTTTCAGGTGAAAACAATATAGAAGAAGTTGATTTTAGTGATGAGGATATACCATTCTAAATATGTTATTAAATAAGTTGTATATATCACGTAAATATAATGTAAATTTTAGTTATGTAAAAAAACAAAAAGGAGAAATTTTAATTGGCTAGAAAAAATAATAAAAATAATAGTAGAAATGAAAGAAACTTAAGAAGCGCGACTGGCACTGCAGCAGGGTTGAGGCAGAGAAGGAGGTTTTGTTATTTCTGCAGAGAAAATATTGATAATATTGACTACAAAAATGTAGGTTTGCTTGAAAAGTTTATTTCAGATAAAGGAAAAATAAGGCCGAGGAGGTCTACTGGAAATTGTGTGCAGCACCAGAAGAAAATAGCTATGGCTATTAAAAGAGCAAGAATTATTGCGCTAATACCTTATTTTAAGAGATAAACTATGCCCTTTGAAAATTTAAAAAAAACTGAAATTAATAAATTAAATCTGGCATTATTTATTTTATATACTTTTTTAGCTCTGGTTGCGGTATTTATACCAATGCTCGGGGTAGCAGGAATAATACTACTGCCAATTCCGGCTACTATTCTTATTGCAGGTGAAAGAATAAGGGATGGGATTATTTGTGCTATTGTAGGTTGTATTGCTCTGGTTTTTATGGATTTTTCATTAATGCTGGTTATAGCAATTTTAGTAATAGCAATTTCTTTTATTTACAAAGATTCTATTGACAAAGATAGAAGCAGGTTATTTACAATAGGCTGTATATTCACTGCATTTTGTATTGCTGCAGTATTGTATATTTTAATAAATTCACTGGTTTACAGAATTAATTTTATAGACGAGTTTGTTAAAAATTATAATGCTTCTATTAACATTATTTTTGGTGATGAATTTTTTTTGACATACACGGGTCTCTTCTCTGCTGATGAATCACAGCTTAAAAGCATACTGGAGCAGTTAAGAAATATTCTGGAGTTTATGCTTTATATTGTCCCGGGATTTTCGATTTTCTCATGTTTTTTTATAAGTGTCA
>JAQVHC010000097.1 GCA_028696435.1 Actinomycetota bacterium
GGATAAAGTATCAGTAGGGACCAGTTTGATTGAGGAAGCTATAACCCATCAGGATTAAAACCCATCAGAACTAGGCAAAGGAAAAGAAATTTAATTTAATCTAAATTTATCCATATCTACTGTTTTGTAAAATTTCTATAATTATCAGGTAAAAAAAATTAATATGCGGTAAAATAGTGCGGTAAGAAAATTGATTGATGGAAATTAGCCGGCAAAAATATATAACTGCAAATTAAAACCGCGATTATAAGAGCTAGTTATATATAAATATAAGTAAAGCTATAATCTCTATATTTCTGGCTGATTTTATTAATATATGCAGGCTAATAAATATAACCTGTGTAGTTTAGATAATAAGAGAACTTATTACATTAAATAAAAAGGACTTAGAAAAACAAGTGGCAGATAAACAAGTGGCAAATAAAGAGCCTAAAAAAAAGATAGGAACTGCTATAAGAATACTGGTAAGCGTCTCTCTACTTTCTTTTCTTGTAATTAGAAACATTGATAATATAAAAGAGATTGAGAAGGCAATAAAAGAAATAAATATACCTCTAATAATTCTGGCAGCTTTTATTTATTTTTTAAGTGTATCTGCAATAGTGCCGAGGTGGGAATCACTACTGAAGGTGCAAAATGTAAATATCCCGAAAAAATATTTATTACAAACAGTTTTTATTGGCTTTTTTTATAATAACATTCTTCCCACAAGTGTAGCAGGGGATGCCTTCAGGATATATGATATTCGAAATAGCAAAGATGTTCCGTTAAATAAGGGACTGGCCAGCGTTATTCTGGAAAGATTTGCAAGTTTTCTGGTCGGTACTATTTTTATTCTGGTTTTTATAATCCTGGAATTAACCGGATGCCTGGGTTATAAAATTTTGAATAAATCTATAATAATAGTGATTTTAATTATTACTATAATGCCCATTCTCTTGTTTGTTATTATATTAAAGCCCTCTGTTTTTAAAATAGATGTGTTATTTAATAAAGTTAAGTTTTTATCCAGAATAAAGCCCCGTCTGGAAAAATATCAGAAGGTGTTTGTAGATTACTGGAAGAACAGTAAGAAGGCCCTCCTGGTATGTTTATTATATAGCTTTTTGATTCATCTTCTTGTAACTCTAAGCTATTATATAACTTTGAGGTCAGTGGGAGCGAACCTTAATTTCTTTTATTTTCTTTTTATTCTGCCTATTTCCAGTGCTATAGCAAATATACCAATATCTATCGGAGGAATAGGATTAAGAGAAAATGCTCTTATGTTTTTGCTAATTCTTATGGGTATTCCTGAAGAAATTGCCTTTATTTTTTCTATAATAATTTTGTTTATTATTCTCTTTAATGCCTTAATAGGCGGGCTGGTGTATCTTTTCAGAAATGTGTTTGTCCGGAGTTCACATAATTCATCTAAACCATAGTCAGAAATTACCCGGCTTACCGGCTTATATTGATGGAACTTTAAAACCACTGTACTATCTTTTTTACCTGACAATGCAGAACAGCTAGCTGCAACTGATTACCGGAATTTTTAATTATATTTATAACTAAAACTAATAGTTAACTGGACGGCCTGATTATAAAAATAAATATTCCTATAGCTAAGCCTAAATAGACTTACTCTTATTCTATAATTATTTAATTATAGAATAAGAGTTGTCTTCCATATAAATTTAAGTTGCCCTTATTTCCTGTCTCATAAATATAATATACGAGGCAGCAAAGCAAATAATTGCAAGCGCAATAATAACCACCAGCTGAGGCCATACCTGAATCAAACTCTGGCCAAGCGAGAGCGGGCTGAGTATCATTTTACCTGATTGTAACAAATCATAAGATTGCAGGTAACCCACAGCATTAATAAATATGTTTCCTCCTACAGGAACAAGCAGTACAACGATAGCTTCACTAAAAAGTGTAGCTGGTGATATTCTTGAAATGGCAGTTTCAATGCTGTAATTTCTAATCTGGTCTGCAGCAGAAGCACCGTCAAGTGGTACTATTGCATTGGCTACAGCATTGGCAATAATTGGAAGGAAAAACATCAGGAATATCCATATTGAAATAGAAGTCAGTATCGATGCTGTGGGTTTTTCCATGATAACTGAAAACAGCATTGATAATCCCATCCAGAAGCCACCATAAATAACACAGATAATTACAAAGAAAAATAATCTTAATATCTCTTCAGATGTAGGGGGAACTCCTATTGCAAAAAGACCTATACCCGAGATGATAATAACGATACTTGATATTATTATAAAAAGAGTGGCTATTCCTGCCAGAAATTTGCCGTTTATCAGACTATCCCTGTAAATTGGCTGAGAAAGTACTCTGCTTAAATTTCCGCTGTTTCTTTCACTGTTTATCGCATCAAAACCAAAAATTATACCGATTATTGGTATAAAGAAATTAATAAATGTTATAAATGAGGGAAGCACATCTCCTCCTGTAGTAAACAGATAAAGAAATACATGTTTATCCAGTGAGCTTGCTGTTTCTCTGATATTGGTAAGCGCAACATAAGTAGATGATAGCCCTGATATATATATTAAGGCCAGAAGAACCAGAAACTTATTGCTGCAGAAATGGTCAGAAAGCTCTTTTCTGAATATGGTTAAAACGCTTTTCATTTTACTCCTCTTTAAAGTATTTTAGATAAATTTCTTCAAGTGCATCCTGTTTTATATCCATCCGGGTAAGCAATATGCCTTCGCTGGCAATGAGTTTTGATATATCCTGTCTTATATCTTTATCACACACAACCCGGATTTGATTCTCATTACGAATTACATTTACGACCTTGTCAAGTTTCTTTAGTTTATCTATTATCCCATCTGGTATTTTTTCGAGTTCAACTTCTATACTAAACTTTCCACCACCGAACATTTCTCTTCCGAGACTATCTATACTACCTTCACCGATTAATTTACCTTTAGATAATATACCAACCCTGGTACATATTCTCTGAATAAGATTTAGCTGGTGTGATGACAGAAGAAAAGTAATATTTTTTTGTTTGTTAAGGTCCAGTATCGTTTGAAGAATCTGATTTGCTACAGCGATGTCAAGACCCTCTGTTAATTCATCAAAAATAATAAGCTGGGGGTCTTTAATAAGAACATCTGCAATTCCCAGTCTCTGCTTCATTCCCTTTGAAAATGTTTTAACAAGGCTGTTTTTATACTTTAGCAAATCTACTATTTCTAAAACCTCGTCAATTTTTTTAGGGATTTCACTGTAGGGAATATTATTTAATTCAGCTGTATATTCGAGGTTACCTCTGGCTGTCATATCTTCATAAAACCCTACTTTTTCGGGTAAGTATCCTGTTATTCTTTTAACTTTTAGAGGTTCTTTTGTTGAATTGAATCCTCCTACAAAAACACTACCCGATGTAGGTTCAGTAAGCCCAAGTATCATAAGTATAATTGTGGACTTACCTGCACCATTGGGTCCGAGAAGACCAAATATTTCTCCTCTTTTTACAGTAAGATTAAAATTATCAACAACAATATGTTCATTATACTTTTTAGTCAGGTTTTCACAAATTATTAAATTGTCGTTATTGTTGTTTACCATAATTTATCTTCTTCCTAATCTTGTAAAGATAATTGCAACACCCACTATTACTATTACAATAATTCCAATGCCTACAATACCCCAGATGGTAGGTGTTTCTACTGTTGCTCTTACTTCAATTTCATCGCTGCAATTTTCACTGGAGGCTTTAAAAGTAAGCATATAATCTCCGGCAATTGTTTTTTCAGGTGGATTTATAATTACATCTATTTCTAATTCTTCTCCAGCTCCAATTACATCGATTTCTTTTTTATCAAAAATAACCTGCCAGCCTTCAGGCTCGGTAGAGCTTAAAGTTATGTTTTCAACCGATGTGGAACTGTTGTTTGTTAAAATAAGCTTGTAGTGGTTATCTTTGCCGGCTGTAAGTTCAGTACTTAACCTGCCGGTTTTTGTGGTAAGAGTGATGTCATATGATGCTGTAATTACTGCTGTAAATTCTATTGACCCTTCGAGACGGTCTCCTTCTGCAGCAGACTTAAAAGTAGCCTTGAAATTATATTCACCCGGTTCCTGCTTTACCAGTGGGACTGCAATAAGCTGAAGACTCTGTTTGCTGCCCTCTTTTAAATTGATTGCTGTTGCTTCCTGATTGTTGCTTACAACTGCAGCAACCCACCCAACGGGGTAATCAACTATAATATCAAAAGTTTTAGTTTTTGTATCTTCATCAAGTCCAAATGGTTCATCACCGGGCATATAAGTAACATAGAAATTAAAAGTAAATGCCTCTCCTTCTTTTGCCTGAATCTTTGGAAGGGTGGTTTCAAAGAGTAATTCTTCCGGTTCAGGCTCAGCAGGAGCTTCTTCTTCTGATGCTTCTTCATCCTGGGCAAATAAAATTCCAGGCATTATCAGGGTAATAGAAATGATAGATAGCGCAATAATTATAATAATTGAAAATACTGGAAACTTTCTTTTTAGAATCTTCACTTTTCGTCTCTCCTTTGCTTTGCTTGTTTAATTTTTCTTAAAGTTATTAAGATTTCTAACACATCATTTTACCAGAACTATTCTGTCACAGCTATTTTTGAAATATAGCTTGAAGCTAAATGAAAATTTTAATAACTTTAAAATTGGTTGTCAAGAAGTGAATTGATTTTATATATTCTGGCAGTAATTATTTAATCTGTCTAAAAACAACATTGACCGGATGAAACGATGCAGAGTAAAACAATATGAATAAA
>JAQVHC010000098.1 GCA_028696435.1 Actinomycetota bacterium
GAGAAATTTGAGTTTTAATTCAGGTAATAATAAAGGTTCAGTTCTTGTTGTTGTTGCAATGCTTCTGCCTGTTTTTATACTCCTTATGGGATTTGTGGTTGATATAGGAAGAGCTTTTCTGTATAAGGAAGAAATAAATAAAGCCTGTATGATTGCTGCAGAGGAAGCATCAAAATGTATTGATATGGAAGCTGCACAGACTCTTGGTATTAACAGATTGGAATCTAGCTATCCGGATATAATCTATGAATATTTCTATAAGAATTATGAAAATCCTGCCGGATGTGCTATCAAATCTCTGGACTATAATGTAGTAGAAAGCATTGATAATCCAAAATATATAGAAGTATGCTGTGAAGCTGATGTGAAATGCTTTTTTCTTAAAATAATTTCCATTGAAAATATAACTATCCACACAAAGGCTAATGGCAGATTAAGAAGGATAAAATAATTGGTAGAGGTAGACACTTTACAATCAAAAGACTATTATAATTTAACAATATTAAATAAATTATCAAGTTAATAATAATAGTGTTTTGATGTAGTATAGAGAATGCTATAATGTGGTTCAATTTGATTAACAGGAGGTGAAAAAATGGAGGCGTATATTTTAATTACTACAGATGCTGGTAAAGTGATGGATGTGCTGGATTCTGTCAGAAAAGTAGAGAATGTAAAAAATGCATATGCAGTAATAGGACCATATGACATCATTGCGTTTGTTGAAGCTGCGGATTCGGAAAATCTTACAAGCCTGATAGTAAGTAATATTCAGAAAATTACAGGAATTTCAAGAACACTTACCTGTATCGTTGCTGGTTAGGTTAAATTATAAATTAAAGGAAACACCAATCCAAACTCTGCTACAAATCATAATTAATTGGAAAAATAAAGTGTAGATACGGGGCAATAATCAGCTGGTCAAATAGGATGAAGATGTGCAGTAAAAATACTTGCATAATACGTTCACCAATAGTTAACTGACTGAATACATTAGATTGTTGGATACAATAGAATAAAGTACAGCTTGCGAAAATTAAAAATTCTGGGATTACTCAACTATTACTCCACCGAGAACTCTGTAGTCTTAACTTCCTCGCCATTGAGATAAACTATTACACTGTACTTGCCTGCGGGAAAGCCTTCTTCAATAGTCAGACCGGCGCTCTTATATCCTGGCCCGGGCTCTTCGGTTGTAATATCAATAGTGTGGATTTCCTCTCCAGTTTCCAGATAATTCCATTTTACAGTTATTTTATCTTCTGTTGACATATTGTTAACTTTAACAGATGCATATATAACATTGGTTCCTAACGGGAAGACAGTAGCAGGGTTAACTGGTTTACTATCACTATCAACACTTTTACATATAACAACATCGGTAATCTCAGCGGGACCCATAGTGCAACCTGTTGCAAATGATGCGAATATAGTTACCATGACAACAAAAGTAATTGCTCTTTTAGTTTCCATATCTGTCCCTTCACTGTGAAATTATTTTATTTATTTCTGGATTAATAATAAAAGAATTAAGGTTTTTTGTAAATAAAATGTATAAATCAAATATAAATATTGAACTATGTAATATTTATGTAATATTATAAGCTATGGATAATTATAAATTAAAAAATCGCAGGCTTTAGAAGCCAGAAGTCTTTAACAACTTTAAAAAGTTATAAATGAAAAAGCTATGGATGAGCAGGACAAAAGGGAAAAGTTAAAGGAATTCTACCTTGAAATAAAGGATTGCAATAGATGCGAGCTTTCAAAAAGCAGGACAAAATTTGTTTTTGGAAGCGGAAGCGCCTATGCTGAAATTATGTTTGTTGGGGAAGCTCCGGGTAAAAATGAAGACCTTCAGGGCCTTCCTTTTGTAGGGCAGGCCGGAAAGCTTCTTGATGAGCTTCTGGGTTCCATAGGTTATGAGAGGAGCGAGGTTTTTATTGCAAATGTATTGAAATGCAGGCCTCCTGGAAATAGAGATCCAAAAGTAGACGAGGTTAATATATGTAAAGGTTACCTCATAGAGCAGATAAAAATAATCGACCCGAAAATAATATGCACTATGGGAAGATATTCAACCCGGCTTCTCCTGAATACTGACAGGGGGATAAATGGTCTTAGAGGAAAGGTATATAAAATCGATAACCGCATAATTATGCCAATAAACCACCCTGCAGCTGCGCTTTACACCCCTTCGAGAATGGATATTTTAAGGCAGGATTTTCAAAAAATAAAAAAGTTGATTGATTCCGGTGGTGATTTAAGCTGTGTAGATGGCGAAATATTGAATCTAGAAAATGAAGTAAAAACACATGAAGAAAATAAAAATGAACAGTTAGGGCTTTTTTAATATGCAAATTGAGATTATTTCAAATTCTCCTGTTTTTACAAGAAATCTTGCAAAATCTTTTTCCAGGGTTTTATCACGGGGGGATATTATAATTTTTACAGGTGAACTTGGAGGAGGTAAGACAACCTTTATCTCCGGACTGGCTGAAGGGCTTGGTGTGCCAGACAATCTTTCGAGCCCGAGTTTTACCCTTCTTAATGAGTATAAAACCAGCAGTCGTATAAAGTTTATACACGCAGATTTATACAGGCTTGAGAACATTACAGATTTTGATGGAATTGGTCTTGAAGATTATCTTTATGATGGAAATTCAATAATATGCATTGAGTGGGGAGACAGGATAAAAGACCTTATAAAAAAAGAATTTCTTGAGATAGATCTTGGTTATCTTATAGATAATGAGAATAACGATGAGAGCAACAATGAAAATGATAGTAAAAATGAAGATACGAAGAGGAGAATAATCTTTAAAAGCGCCAGCGGGTACTGGGATTTAAAATTACAGGTATTTAAAAAGATATTAAAGAAAACTAATAATTCATGAATATATTAAGCATTGATAGCAGCACAAAAAGATTAAGCATAGCAGCCAGTAAAAATGAGAGGCTGCTTTCGGAAATAACCGCAGACGGCAACACAAATCATATGGTTAGCGTAATGGGAATGCTGGACCGTGTGCTGGTAAAATCAAAACTTACACTGGAGGAAATAGATGTTTTTGGGGTTAACTCCGGACCTGGTGACTTTACCGGAACAAGAATAGGAATAAGCATTATAAAAATTCTATCTCTTCTTGAGAATAAGCTGGCTTACGGAATAAATTCGCTTGACGCTATTGCAGTTGGAATGGGTTTAAGAAACACTGGTTTTATAGCAAAAGCTCTTGGTAAAAGTTCTTCTGTAATATTAATGCCGTGTATAGATGTAAAGAGAGAAGAAGTTTATTTTGCTTTTTATAATGTTACTGCAAGGGAGTCTATTAGAAGGCTCCAGGAGGTAGAAGGTAAAGACAGTTATATTGCTAGGGTCACAGGGCAGCGGGTGCGTTACACAATTAAGAAAACAGGTGAAAACATCTTAATGCGATATGATAGTCTTAAAAATTTTCTGGGTAAGTTAACTGACGGAGGGGCTTTTAAAGTTCCGGGCACTGCGATTGAATATTTAAACCCGGCAGTTCTTATTGGCGGAAACTGCTATTTAAGTTACAGCAGCATTATTTCAGATATAGTAAAAAATGGGAAGATTTTTACCCTGGATAAAAAAACGGTCTTTCCACATGCAGAATATATTAATATATGCTCATATTTTAATGCCCTGAAAAAGGCAGAAGCTAAAAACATTGTTCCAGTATATGTAAGAGATTTTATACCATTTGGGGAAAAATAAACAACGGGACAACTGGACTTATGTCCGGGCAATAGGCAATAGCAGGGCAACAGAAAAAATAGAGCATCAGATGAAGAGATTAACAGATGATTGGATGAATGGGGGAGAGTAGTCTGGTAAAAGGTCTGGTAAAAAAAGATATATATATACTGGGAATTGAGACTTCATGTGATGATACCTGCGCGTCTGTTGTTAAGAACGGAACAGCTGTGCTTTCCAGCATTGTTTCTACCCAGGATGAGTTCCACAGTAAATATGGAGGCATTGTTCCTGAGATTGCGTCAAGGAAACATATAGAAATGATAGGCATGGTTATAAAGGAAGCCATAGAAGTTGCCGGAACCGGATTTGATAAGATTGATGCGGTAAGCGTTACAAACAGGCCTGGCCTTATAGGCTCGCTACTGGTTGGGGTTGGTGCAGCAAAAGCCATAAGCTATTCAAAAAGAATACCGCTAATTGCTGTAAACCACCTTGAAGCACATCTATATTCCAACATGATCGAAAATCCAGCTATAGGTAGTAATTTTATAGGGCTCATTGTTTCAGGTGGGCACACGAGTCTCTATTATGTTGATAGTGAAAAAAATATAAAAGAGATAGGCCATACACTGGATGACGCTGCCGGAGAAGCTTATGATAAGGTTGCAAGGTATCTCGGCCTTGGTTATCCGGGAGGTCCTATAATTGATAAATTGTCACGAAAAAGGAATCTGAATTTGATAGATTTGCCCCGCCCAATGATTAATAGCGGAGATTTTAACTTCAGCTTTAGCGGACTTAAAACTTCATTAATATATAAGACAAAAAAAGACAGGAACCTTCTTTTAAAGGAAAATATCCCATCTCTTGCTGCAAGTTTTCAGCGATCGGTAGTTGATGTTTTAACATCAAAGACAATTAGAGCTGCAAAAGAATATGGAGTAGAAAATGTTCTGGTAAGCGGGGGTGTTGCAGCTAATAGTGAACTCAGAAGGGAATTTTTAAAAAAGGGGAGAGAAAATAATTTAAAAATATATTTCCC
>JAQVHC010000010.1:0-18739 GCA_028696435.1 Actinomycetota bacterium
CAGCATTCAGGAGAGATTATACAGATTAGCAGAAATAAAAAGTAAGTATAAAATGGATTTAAGTTTAATTAATGAATATGCTGAAAAACTAAAAAATGAGATAGATGAGCTTGAAAGCCTTGACCTGGAGATTGAGAAAAAACAGGCAGAATATAACAAGTCTGAGGAAATTTTGATTAAAAGAGCCCTTATATTAAGCGAACTTAGAAAAGAGACGATAGACGAATTAAAAAATAATATCACCTGTGAAATGGTCGAGCTTGGTTTTAAGTCTGTATCTTTTATTCCGCGTCATGAGTTTAAAGAAGGTGATGATGGTATAGAAATAAATAATAAAAAAATAAAATTTACCAGTGATGGAATTGATGATATAGAATTTTTGATATCACTCAATGAAGGCGAATCTGAAAAACCACTGAATAAAATAGCTTCAGGCGGTGAAATATCAAGAATTATGCTTGCGATTAAATCGGCAATAAGTTCGGTTGAAAAAATAACAACCATGATTTTTGATGAAATAGACGCTGGAATAGGAGGAGCCACATCTCTTATAGTAGGGGAAAAACTATATAAAATTTCAAGAAAATGTCAGGTAATTGCGATAACACATCTGGCACAGATTGCCTGCTTTGCAGATGCCCATTATTTTATTGATAAACATATTGAAGCAAATAGAACAAAAATAAAAATAAAAAAATTAGACCTTTCTGACAAGGTCAGGGAGATTTCACGTATGATAAGTGGATTTAAAGATAGCGAGATAGCCGCTATGCACGCTGGAGAACTTATAGAAAAATGTAATTATATAAAAAATAATTTAGATGAAGAAAGGAAAATAAATATTGAAAACTAAATTTATCTTTGTTACGGGGGGTGTGCTATCTTCACTTGGCAAGGGTATATGTGCAGCTTCGCTCGGGAGACTTTTAAAATCAAGGGGATACAGTGTGACAATACAGAAATTTGACCCTTATATTAACATTGACCCGGGAACCATGAATCCCATTCAGCACGGAGAGGTTTTTGTTACGGATGACGGTGGGGAGACTGACCTTGATCTCGGACATTACGAAAGATTTATTGATGAAAATCTATCAAAATATAATAATTTTACGTCCGGAAAGATTTATAAAAATGTCATTGATGATGAGAGAAAAGGAAAATTCCTGGGAGCAACAGTTCAGGTAATACCTCATATAACAGATGAAATAAAATCATGTATTAAAAAAACATTATTGAGAAAAAAAACAGATATAGTAATAACTGAAATAGGGGGCACTGTCGGGGATATAGAAAGCCTGCCTTTTCTTGAAGCAATAAGACAATTTAAAAAGGATGTTGGTAAGGAAAATGTTCTTTATATTCATGTTACATATGTCCCATATTTAAAAACCACAGAAGAATTAAAATCAAAACCAACCCAGCACAGTGTGAAAGAATTAAGGAGTATAGGAATTCAACCGGATATAATTATATGCAGAAGTGAAACCAGAATATCGGATAGCATTAGAAAGAAAATAAGTCTGTTCTGCGATATAGAAGTGGAAGATACAATAGAGGCAATAGATGTAAAGTATATTTATGAGGTTCCGCTTATGCTTCAGAAAGAAAAACTGGATTTGAGGGTTCTTTCAAAATTAGGATTAAGTGCTGGAGAAGCTGATCTTAAGAGCTGGGAAAAAATTGTTGACACAATACATAATCTGGATGGAAGTGTGAAAATAGGAATAGTCGGGAAGTATACGAATTTAAAGGATTCGTATATAAGTATTGTAGAAGCTTTAAATCATGGTGGTTACTATTTCAAGAAAAATGTAGATATAGTCTGGATAAATTCTGAATTACTTGAAAAAAACTGTCAGGAAGAAAATATACTTGAGAGTGTTGATGGTATACTTGTGCCATATGGTTTCGGCTCCAGGGGCATAAATGGAAAGATCAATGCAATAAAATGTGCAAGAGAAAAGAAGATACCTTTTTTCGGAATATGCCTCGGGATGCATTGTGCAGTAATTGAATTTGCAAGAAATGTCATGGGACTCAAGGACGCAAACAGTACAGAATTTGATCCGGATACGAAAAATCCTGTAATTGATATCATGCATGAACAAAGAGGTGTCAGGGATAAAGGTGGCACGATGAGACTTGGAACATATGAGTGTAAATTAAAAACGGATTCAAATGCATACAGAGCTTATAAAGAAAGTATAATTTATGAAAGGCACAGGCACAGGTATGAGCTTAACAATAGTTATATAGACAGGCTTGAAGAAGCCGGACTTATTGTAACCGGGATTAATCCTGATAAAAATTTAGCAGAGATAGTTGAAATAAAGGATCACCCATGGTTTGTGGGTGTTCAATTTCACCCTGAATTTAAATCAAGGCCGGAAAGGCCACATCCTTTGTTCAGGGATTTTATAGAAGCCTCAATAAAATACTCTAATAAAGTAAAAAAGTAGAATGATTACTAAAAGTCGCAGATTAAGTAATGGAATGAGAAAATTTTTAATTATTATAAATTCACTTTTTCTTGTAATAATTATATTGTTTACCCCTCTTGTATATTATGTATTTAACCTGGACTATTATGAAACCCTGCAGGAACGATACGGAGTATTTTCTACTCTGGACAGGGATGACGTTATAAAAATTTCGGGGAAAATTATTAATTTTTTTAAATACAGAGAAAATCTTGATTACAGTGACCCGGATCTACAGGCAAAATACACAGGTGAAAACACAGACGCGGTCCTGCGGTTCCAGCAGGATGAAATAGAACATTTTTATGATGTAAGAGTAATTTTTACGACAATATTTATTATATATTTTATCAGTATTATTTTGTTTATTGTAATCTTAGTGATTCTTTCGGAAAGAAATATGAAAAGTTTTCTGAGAAATACAGGTAACGTCTTTATCATAGCTCCTGTTATTATTTTTATTATTGTACTGCTTCTTTTACTCTTCGGTAGAAATTTCCCTGTTTTATTTGAAAAATTCCATAAAGTTTTTTTCCCGCAGGGAAATTATGCTTTTGCAGGCAATTCTCTTATAATTTCTATTTTCCCGTTTGAATTTTTTTACAGTTTTTTTATAAGACTTGTAATCTGTTCTGCTATAATGGCATTGATATTTTTATTTGCAGGTATTATTTTTGTTAATATCTCTAAATTATTTAAAAATAAAGCAAGAAATAGGACAGGAAATAAGGCACGGAAATAAAGCATAGAAATAAGGCCCTTTTTTAATAAAGTATTGTTAACAAATTATTATGACTAATATGGTTAATAAAGAAAGACTGCTAAAATCTTTTCTGGAATTATTAAAAATAAAAAGCCCCTCAAAAAATGAGAAGGAAATTGTTGACTGCGTAAGCTCTAAATTAGAAGACCTCGGTCTCGATGTTTATGTAGATGACTGCTGGAAAAAGACCGGCGGTAATGCAGGAAATATAATTGCTCAGTATATAGCAGATAATCCATCCGGTAGCAGACCAATTTTTCTCACAGCGCATCTTGATACAGTTGAAGTAAATGGCGATATAGTTCCTGTGATAAAAAAAGGGATAATATCAAACAAAAATAAAGATTGTATTCTTGGCGGTGATAATAAAGTTGCTGTAGCAGCAATTATAGAGGCTCTGGAAGTAATTATGGAAAATAAAATACCCACAGGAGATATTTATGTAGTGCTGACTGTTTCTGAAGAAATTGGCCTGCTTGGCTCAAAAAACCTGGATACCAGACTGATTAAAGCAAAATATGGCTTTGCGTTTGATGGTGATGGGGACATTGGAACAATAATAAATAAAGCCCCCTATCAGAATTCAATTGATGCGCAATTTAAAGGTAAATCAGCACATGCAGGAGTTGAACCGGAAAAAGGTATTAATTCCATCCAGGCTGCTGCTGCAGCTATAAATAAAATGAAGATAGGAAGGATTGATAAAGAAACTACCAGCAATGTAGGTAAAATAGAAGGAGGAATAGCGAGAAATATAGTTCCTGAAAATACTAAACTGGAAATTGAAGCAAGAAGCCTTGACCCTGAAAAGCTTGAAAATATTACTTCTGACATGGTAGAAAGCCTGAAAAGTGGCGCTGCGATAAATAATGCAGGACTTGATTATAAAGTTGTAAGGGAATATGACGGATTTGAAATATCTGAAAATGAGGTTCCTGTCCAGATTGCCAGATACGCTTTGCAAAGGTTAAACATAGAATCAAAGGTTGTGGCCAGCGGTGGTGGCAGTGATGTAAATATATTTAATTCAAAGGGAATGATGGCTATTAATTTAAGCAGTGGAATGGAAAATATACACACCACAAGAGAATTTGTAAAGGTTGATCAATTAATTAAATTAGCCGGTTTAATCATTGAAATATGCCGGTATGTAATTAAGTAATTAAGTAAAAAAAGGCAGCGGTTCTTAACATAAGCCTGAAACATAGTAGAGTTAATTGATGGATTTATGATTAAGATAGGGGCCACTGATATATTAAAATCAAGAAATTAGATAAACAAAAATAGATAAACAAAATAGATAAAAGGAGGGCAGAAAAATCAACAAAAAATTAGACGAAATAAAAGTAAGCTCTGAGGAAATTTTTAAAGGTGAAATCATAAAGCTTTATTTTGACAGGGTAAAATTACCGGATGGCAAAATCGCTACCAGGGAGAAGGTTTCACATCCCGGGGCTGTGGCTATAGTTCCTCTAAATAAAAATGGAAATATCTTTTTTGTAAAGCAATTCAGATATCCAATAAGTGAAATTTTAATAGAAATACCGGCAGGTAAAATTGATAAAAATGAAGACCCCCTGGATAGCGCAAGAAGAGAATTAGAAGAAGAAATAGGTGCATCAGGAGGAAAGCTTAAACATTTAATATCTTTTTACTCATCCCCGGGTTTCTGTGATGAAATAATGCACATTTATCTGGCTGTAGATTTTGTTAAAAAAGAAAATAATCTTGAAGAAGATGAATTTTTAGAAGTAATTGAATTAAAGATAGATGATGCCCTGTCTTACATAAAAAGTGGCAAAATAAAGGACGCAAAGACAATAATAGGTATATTACTTGCATGTGATTATATAGCAGGGGAAAACCGGATTTTATGAAAAAGAAAGATAAAGAAGATTTTAATAAAGATTTTGATGGCTACGTTGAAAAATACATGGATTACCTGAAATTTGAAAGGTTAATGCTACCAAATACCATAGAATCTTATAAAAGAGACCTCAGAAAATTTAAATCATATCTTTATAATAATAATATAAAGGATTTTTGCAATCTTTCGAAAGAACAGACGCTCGATTTTTTACAGGATTTATATAAAAGTCAGTCCGAGTCTTCTATATCAAGAATATTATCAACATTGAGAAGTTTTTATAAATTTTTAATGATAGAAGGCGCATGTAAAAATAACATATGGGTTCAGGTAAGTAATCCCTTAAAATTGAGGAAAATACCGGAGGTTTTAAGTATTGAAGAAGTTGATATGTTCCTTGAAAGCATTCCTGTTTCCGGGAAGCTGGAAATGAGGGACAGGGCAATGTTTGAAATACTATATTCCTGCGGTCTGAGAGTAAGTGAAATTATAAATTTAAAAATGCAGAATATTGATTTTGAAGAAGAGTTATTGAGATTCAGGGGTAAAGGGGATAAGGAAAGAATAGTGCCGGTTGGTGAAAGAAGTATGCAGTTCTTAAAGAAATATTTAAGATATGGTAGAGGTGAAATTAAGAAGGGAAGCAGAACTGATTTTGTTTTTATAAACAGGAGTGGAAAAAAATTGACACGTCAGGGTTTCTGGAAAATATTGAAAAAATATGCCAGAAAAGTAAATCTGGACAAAAATCTGTATCCACATATCTTCAGGCATAGCTTTGCAACACACATGATTCAAAGGGGTGCGGATTTGAGAACAGTCCAGGAACTCCTCGGGCATAGCAGCATTTCAACAACGGAAATATATACTACTCTGGATAAAAAACACATAAAAGAAGTTTATTTTAAGTATCATCCGAGAGAAAAATATAGCGCCTGATTATATAAAGACCGTATAAAAAATAAAAGATTATATAGTAAAATTTGCAAATCTAATAGATTTTGGTATTCTATAAAGTCATAATAAAATGAGGGAATAGATTTTATATGTCTGGTATTGGACAGTCAATAATTGATATCTTAACTAAAATAGTTATATGGGCTCCGGGCCTTGTCATGGGTGTTGTTATACACGAATGTGCACATGGCTACCTTGCCTATAAAAGCGGCGACCCTACTGCCAAAAATATGGGAAGGTTAACTCTTAATCCCGTGGCACATATTGATTTATTTGGAAGTATAATACTACCCCTGTTTTTACTATTATTAAATTCAAGCATACTATTTGGCTACGCCAAACCTGTCCCTATAAATACAGCCTATTTTAAAAATTACAGGAAAGGAATCCGCTATACTTCACTCGCCGGTCCTGCAGCAAATCTTATATTTGCTTTTGTTGTTGGCCTTATTTACGGAATTTTTTACTTCATCTTTTATATTCTAATAGGTGTCCCATTAAATATAAACACAATTGGCTACAGGGCATTTATACTTATAAGCCTTATTTTTCAAAATGCCATATTTATAAATATTTTTCTTGCAATCTTTAACTTTATACCAATACCTCCTCTTGATGGTTCAAAGATACTTGCATCTTTTTTACCTCAAAATGCAATGTATAAATACTTAAGCATGGAAAGATATGGTTTTATTTTCATTTTTCTTTTTATCTTTTTATTCTCAAAATTTTTAGGGTCTGTTATAACACCGGTTGCAAATTTCTTTTATAATATGTGTACCTGGTGGCAGTACTTGATTTAATTATAACAAGGCTGGAGATAGGAGTCCTTACATGAAAAAGAAAATGCTTACTGGATTCAGACCGACAGGTAAATTACATCTCGGTCACCTTCACGGGAATATCGGAAATATGATTAAATATCAGAAAGATTATGAAAATTTTTTCTTTCTGGTTGACTGGCATGCATTAACAACAGAATATCAGAATCCCGAAAATATCAAATCTGATTTAATTGAATGCGCAATTGACCTTGTTGCTCTCGGAATTGACCCTGAATACACCCATCTTTACAGGCAATCTGACATTCCACAGATAGCAGAACTGACTCTTTATTTTTCAATGATTACCCCTCTTTCATGGCTTGAGAGATGTCCTACTTATAAAGAACAGATAATTGAACTGAGTTCGAAAGATATTTCAACACTTGGTTTCCTATCATATCCCGTTCTTATGGCATCTGATATTCTTATAGTTAATTCTGACATCATCCCTGTGGGAGAAGACCAGCTTCCGCATATTGAAATTACAAGAGAAATCGCCCGCAGGTTTAATTACCTTTACGGTAGATATTTTAATGAACCGGAGGCGATGCTCTCAAAAGCAACAAGAGTTCCCGGGATTGATGGAAGAAAAATGTCAAAAAGTTACAATAATGCAATATTTTTATCTGATAACTATGAGGACATAAAAAATAAGGTCAGTAAGATGATTACCGACCCGGAGAGAATATATCGCAAAGACCCCGGACATCCTGAGGTCTGTAATGTATTTAGTTTTTATAAATTATATGTGGATGAAGGCAGGTTAGCAGAAATTGAAAACAGGTGCAGGAGGGGAGAGATAGGGTGTACAGACTGTAAAAAAGAAATTGCAGAAATAATATACAAATCTCTTGAAGAATTTCGTGAAAAAAGAGAAGAAATTATTAAAAATGTGAATTATATATATGAAATACTCAAAAAAGGCAGCACTGATGTAAAAAGAATTGCAGAGAAGACAATATCCGATGTAAGAAAAAAAATAGGCATAGATTAAAGCAGGTAGCCGTATAGAATAAATAGCTGCACAGAAATGAATAGCCACACAGAGAATAAAGAATATCTAATAGAATATAATGAATTTAAAGGTCCTATATATTTACTCCTGGAACTTGTTCAGAAGAGGAAAAAAGATATCTATGAGATCAGTTTAAGCACAATAATCAGGGATTTTGTAAATTATACCAGAAATAACGAAAATATATTAATAGATACCCTTTCAGGATTTACTTATATTTCATCAATACTACTTGAAATAAAGTCAAGATCGCTGCTTCCCTCAAGAAGAGAAAAAGTTACAGCGGAGGAAAATGAGCCTGGTATTGATATTTTAAAGCTAAGAGAGAAAGAATATAATATATTTAAGAAAGTGTCTGATTATTTTAGAGAACTTTATGAAGAAGACTCTCTGTATTACATAAGAGAAGCCCCTTTAGAAAAAGAATTTTTAGATTTATTACCTGATTTTGCCGACGATTTAAATTTAGAAAAGCTGGTAAATACTGCTTCAGGACTTTTAAAACACAGGGAGGAAAAAATAAACCTTAAAAAAATATATAATAGCAGGGTAAGCATAAGTATATTTGATGAAATGGAAAGAATTAAAAAGATAGTAGAGGAGAAGGGTAGTATTACCTTTAAAGAAGTTACCTCAGAATATAAAGAGGTTATTGATAAGATAGTAAGTTTTTTATCAATACTTGAGCTTTATAAAAAGGGCATTATTGACATTATTCAGTTTGAATATTTTGGAAGTATAATAATAAAAAAGCTGGAATAGAATGGAATAGAAAAATAATTTTTTTTATTTATTTTTATCTGGTTATAGTTTTATAGAGAAAATGGAAGAAAGTAAAAAAGATAAAGTTTTAGAATGGTATAAAAGTGAAGAATGGCTTAAAACATGTATAGAAGGCATTCTATTTGTATCCGAGAAGACAGTAAAAGCCAGAGATATTTCTTCCGTTCTGGGAATAACAGAAAAAAAAGTATGCAAAATAATAGAAGTACTGGAAAAGGAATATATAGAAGAAAACAGGGGATTTATCATTAAAAGAACAGCTGGAGGGTTCAGGCTTTATTCCAACCCTTCATTAAATGAAATTCTTGCAAAGTTTGTAAAATCTAATATACATACCTATATCTCTCAGGCAGCACTGGAGACTCTTGCCATTATTTCTTACAAACAGCCCGTAACAAGAACACAGATAGCAGAAATAAGGGGAGTAAGAGCGGATAGTGTAGTATTAACCCTTATGGATAAAGGGTTAATAAAAGAAGCAGGTAGACTCAAAGAACCGGGTAATCCCATGACTTACAGGGTAACCGAGAAATTTCTAGAAATTCTCGGGATTAACAGTCTGGATGAGCTGCCTCCGCTGGAGGACTTTGAAGAAAGTAATGAAGATAGTGAGGGTAACGAAAGCAATAAAAGCGATGAGTGAGCTTAATGAGTAAGTCCTTCCATATATAAAAAAGAAATCGGAAAGATTGAATTCATTATGAAACCCATTATAGAGATTAATTTCAAAAAATTTATTGCCTTAATAATACTACTTACTTTTTTGCCTTTAAATCTGGTATCCTGCAGACCTGTCCTATCATTAAGCGAAGAAATAATTAAAGAAGTAATTAGAGAAGAACTTATAGATGAAATCAGGTTTGAGGGAGTTCCTGTTTTTACCCTGCATGGCAAAACATCTGTTCCCGGGCAGGCTATAGATGTTAAAGCAGAAGGAAATTATGCTTATCTGACAAATGATCTGGGTATTCTTTACATAATTGACGTAAAGGATAAAAATAATCCCGCAATTGTCGGTAAATGTAGCGGTCTGGATTCTGCAAATATTGTAATCGTTAAAGACAATTATGCTTATATTTCCTATACGGTCTGGGTTTATGAAGATAATAATGTATTTACTGAATGTGGATTTTACATAGTTGATACTGGTAATAAAAATAGTCCGGAACTTATAGGAAACTATAATACTGGTGAGAATAATAAAAAAACAGCTTATGGCTTATTTATTGAAGGGGATTATGCCTATATCGAAACCGGTACTACAGGTGAAAAAACAGATGTGTGTAATCTCGAAATAGTAGATATCTCAGATAAGAAAAATCCGGTTATTGTAAGTAAATATAGGATTAACGGGATACCTTCAAGTATATGGGTAAAAGATAATCTTGCCTGTGTAAATATTAATTATTACGATTACGAAAAAAATGAATTTACACAAAACAGTGAGCTTCTAATAATCGACGTAAAAGATAAAAATAAACCTGAAATCAAGGGTTCGTGTAAAATTAATCCTGGTTCAAGGAGTTTATATATGCAGGGAAATTATGTATATATAACGAGCTGGAATATGGATACAGAAAATGAGAAATATACAGATAGTATGTTTCAGATAATAAACCTGGAGGACCTATCCAGTATAAAAGTCAATGGAAGCTGTGAAATCCCGGGCGGTGCCTGGGAAATGGATTCTGCCGGTGACTTTGTATTTGTGTCAATTTTATCAGGAGGAGTATATGCTGTAGATATCAGTGATAAAAATAATCCGGTTATTACAGATTTTTTAAATACAGGTGGAGTCTCATATGATATAACCATACAGGGTATTTATAGTTATATTGCAGATGGGTTTGAAGGTATGCTTATAGCAGGGTTATCCAGCCAATCTCATGAAGAAGAAGCAGGAAAAGAAACGGAGAAATTGCATACCGATTACACTGATTACAGATTGGATGAAAACATGCCTCCGGTAGCAATTATTAATGTTTATGGTGATGCACTTGAAGATGGAAATTTTCAGGTAAAAAATCCTGTATATTTAAGTGCAAAGTATGCTTATGATGCGGACGGGGACGAACTGGACTATAAGTGGATAGTTGACGGCAGTGAAATATCAGACAGAGAATCATGTCTTTATTATTTTGATGAACCGGGTAAACACAATATTAAACTGTCTGTTTCGGATAGGTTAGATGTAAACGAGGATACAGAAATAGTATCGGTTGTTGAAGGAAATTTTCCTGTTGAAACAGTTCATACCCATAACTTCAAGATTGAAATAAAGTACAATTTGATAAACAAGAGCAGCATTACTTTAAAAGATGTTGAATGCTATATGAGAATTCCGCAAACATACTTTCCCTATCAGATAACAAACAATTATGTAACGAGTACAGGAGAGAGTGTAGCGAAGATAGACGAGGTTATTGATAATTACGGCAGCTCGCTTATTCACTTTAAATTCGAGGATAGTATAAAGCCAGATGAAAATTTACTGGCTACAGCATTGATAGATGTTAATTCCTGTGAATTTAAATATATTGACTTAAAAAAAAGTAATTTAGATTATTCAGAATACAATAGAGAAGATGAAGATTTTAAAAAATATACTTCTGATGATTTATTTATAAATTCTGATAATCCTGAAATAAAAAGTACAGCAGAATCATTGATTAGAAATGAAACAAACCCGGTTAAAGTAGCAGAAATTCTTTATAGTTATGTAGTTAAAAAGTTAAGCTATGACTACCGGCGGGCCAGAGAAAAAGATTACGAATTGCTTTATGCTTCAGAGATAATGGAGAGAAGAAAAGGGGTATGTGTTGATTACGCCATTCTTTATACTGCACTTTTAAGGTCAGGTGGGATACCTTCAAGAGTTGCAACAGGGATTCCTGCATATACTATTTTAAGTAGCAGAAAAAAAGAAATAGACATGGGACATGCATGGGTTGAGATAAAGCTGCCCGGGTACGGCTGGGTACCAGTAGATGTTACTCTGGAGGATAAGTTTATGCTTCAAGACCATAGCCTCAACATTGCAACAGAAAAAGGCTCTGGGTTTATGTATAAAAATGAGACAATGGATTGGGGAAGTTATTATTATGACGGATTTTCATATTCATGGGATGGAAATACAATTCCTCTCACCGAGCAGAATTTTATTTTTAGTGTAAGGGATATCGGTCTTGAAGATATAAAACTTGATTAAGGAAGATTCTCTGTATTTTTAACGGTAGTATTATTTTTTTTCTCCTGATACTCAAGTATATACTTAAAAATTTCTCTGGATACATTTATATCTGTCACTTTTTCAAAACCTGCGAAACCAGGATAAGAATTTACTTCACAGACTTTATAATTTTCTTTATCGAATAAGATATCAACACCTGCTATGTCCAGACCAATAATTTTTGAAGATTCAACTGCAAGCCATTCTACAGTGGGATTTATGATATAAGGATCTACCAGACCACCTGCTGAATAATTTGCCTTAAAGTTACCATCAGATGCCCGCCTCATGATGGCTCCTATAGCCCTGCCGCCAATAACAATTACTCTGATATCTTTACCCCTGCTTGCACTGATAAACTCCTGCAAAATTAAATTATTTTTTGATTCCTCCTGACTTGCAAACCGATTAATAAGGCTAATAAGCCTGTTTCTATTTTCAGCAAGAAAAACACCTTTACCTCCGGAACCTGTTATTGTTTTAACTATTACAGGGTAAGAAAACTCTCTTTCTATAAGGGCAATGTTGAATGGGAATTTAACCAGCATTGTTTTAGGAACAGGAATATTATTTGCTGAAAGTAACTGGAGAGTAAACAATTTATCTTTTGCTATCTCAATACTATGGCTTGAATTTAATACAAAAACACCGAGTTTTTCAAGCTGTCTGATAATAGCAAGTGAATAATACGTGATGGTTCCAATTCTCGTAATTACACAATCCGGTACTTCTATCGCATTCCCATCATACATGATATTTTTAATATCTTCTTTACTTACAATCAGGTCAATTTTTCCAGGTGAAATAAGCTTTAATTCTATATTCATTTCATCTGCAATCTGATTAATCTTGCTGTCAGTGTAAAAATTAAAATCGGTTTTTTTACTTTTTTCCCCGAGAATCCAGATTTTTGTTTTTTTCATAAATTATTAATTTTAAAATGACAAACAACAATAAGTGTGTAACAATAGGTGTGCTTGATTCCATTTACAAGTTAACTTATTTTATTATAAAATGTTTCAAATTAGAATAACACCATCCCGGTAATCTAAAAAGATAAAGTCAAAAAATATTATTTTATTATAATGAAAAAAGAAAAAGATAAAAAAGAGAAAAATAATTCTACTGAGCTAAAAGAACTTGATAAAAGGAAAATCACTCTTTACTCTCTTCTGGTATCAATTTTTCTGGTTATAATAAAAATTGCAGTAGCATATTATACAAATAGTATTGGTGTTTTATCGGAAGCATTAAACAACAGTCTTGACATTGTTACAGTTGTCATAACATTTATGGCAGTAAGAATTTCCACAAGACCGGCAGATAAGGACCATACTTACGGACATGGAAAATATGAAAATCTATCTTCTTTTATCGAAATTATAATAATATCTTTGTTATGCTTTTTTATCATATATAAATCCGTACAGAGAATTATTTTAAAAGATTTTGTTTTAAATATAAATCCTTATGTTTTTGCTGTTCTGGTAATTTCCGTAATTATAAATATTGTAAGAGTTTACTACATACGAAAGGTTGCAATAAAGTATAATTCATTCGCATTGAAGGCAGAGTTTCTGAATTATTTAGGCGATATTTTTAGCTCAATTATTGTATTATCCGGATTGTTACTTACGAAAACTGGCTTTCAGATTGCAGACCCTATTGCATCCATTATAGTGTCAGTGATTGTTTTAATATTTAGTTTAAGGTTAATGGTTGAAGTAGTTAAAAATCTAATGGATTACATTCCAGCAGAGATAACGGAAAAAGTTTTAAATATTTTAAAAGAGTTTCCAGAAATAAAATCAGTTGATGAATTAAAAATACATGAAGTTGGGAATATTAAGTTTATTAATCTTAAAATATGTCTTGAAGATATGATATATTCACCACGCGTAGAGGGAATAAAAGATAGTATAAAAAATAAAATTTTAGAGAGCGTGCCTGACGCTGAAATAATTCTTGAAACAAAGTATCAGCTTTCAAAAAATGATACCGAAAAATACATAAAAGAGATTGTATTAAGTCAGCCCTATGTAAAAGATATTCATGATGTCTTTATATATAATGTTGACAGCGGAATAGATATTTCTATACATGTTGAACTAAACAAGTATTTAAAATTAGATGAAGCAGAGAAACTGACAAAGATAATTGAAGAAAAAATAAAAGAAAAAATAAAAAATACAAGAAGTGTATATATACATATTGAAGATGTACGTGACAGTGAGACCTGGAATGATATAACTAAAAAATCAGAACAATTCATTTCTGATATAAAGAAGGAGGTTTCTTTATATATAGATCCTGAAACATGCCACAACTTTACAGTACTCGAAAGAGAAGGGCTGCGGAACATTGCATTTCACTGCAGACTGCAGAAAAATCTTGATATTGCACAGGCACATTCTATTATAACCCAATTAGAAAATGATATAAAAAGAAAATTTAAAAACATCAACGAAGTTGTAATACACGTAGAGCCGGAATAAGATAATTTTAAAAACTATATATTAAGTTATAGTTTAAAAAATAAAATAATAATAAATAAATTTAGTTAAATAAAAATTAAAAAAATCTTTATAGAATACTTGTAAAAATAATTGAACTTATGATACTATATTAAATTAAATTAATTTATTTTGTTAGTATTTTATTAAAATTGTATATATAAGTGTAAAAGAAGTTATACATCGTCTTTATTTACATTGTCTTTATTTAAACTTAGTTTTTTTTAAAATATTAAAAAAGTACTTAATTAGCAGAACAACTTGAATTAAAATGGACAAAAGTAATAATTCTGAAAAATTCAATTTATTACAGGTTGCACTGAGAATAGCCATGGACTCCATTAATGACGTTCTTATTGTTGTTGATAATAAAGAGAACATTTTATATCTTAACCAGCCAGCAAAAAAATTATTTGGTATTGAAAATAAAAATTTTATTGGAAAAAATATAACTGAATTACTCCCGGAATATAGAAATTACTTAAACGGAGTTTACACTGATTCCGGATTTAATAAAGATATTGTTATAGCCAGAAATAGCCATAAAAAAAATTTTAACATGACTGTCAGGGACATTCCATCAGATTCAACAGATTCAACAGACGATATAAAAAAAACTGCTGCTAGATTAATAATACTTCATGACATTACAGAAGAAAAAAAAGCTGAAGAGGAGATAAAAAATTTATCATTAAAAGATAGGTTAACAGGATTATATAATAGAGTTTTTTTTGAAGAAGAAGTAAGAAGGCTTGATGCAAAAAAGCAGCTTCCCCTGAGCTTTATAATAGGGGATATTAATGGATTAAAAACCATAAACGACACTTTTGGATCTAAAGAAGGTGACAGGCTGTTAATAAAGGTGGCAGAAATTCTAAAAAAGTGCTGTAGAGAAAAAGATGTAATAGCAAGATGGGGAGGAGACGAGTTTGCTGTATTGCTTCCCGAAACCCCTGACAAGGATGCGGAGGAAATATTAAACAGGATAAGAATTGAATGCTTCAAAACAAGAAACCACAAAGTACCCATAAACATTTCATTTGGTTCCTCAACGAAAAAAAATACCAAACAGGATATGGAAAGTATCGTAAGAGAAGCAGAAGACCGGATGTACAGCAGAAAGTTGCTTGAAAGACAGAGTATTTCAAGTTCAATAATTTCGTCACTCGAAAGAACTCTGCAGGAAAAGAGCCAGGAAACAGAAGAGCATACTTTTAGAATGAGAGAGCTGGCATTAAAATTGGGCAATATTCTTGAATTAAGTGAAGATAAATTAAATGAGCTATCACTGCTTGCTTCATTACACGATGTAGGGAAAATAGCGATATCCAACGATATTTTAATGAAGAAAGGGAAACTTACAAAAAAAGAATGGGAAATGATGAAGAAACATACCGAAGTAGGTTATGATATATGCAATTCTTCCCCACAACTAACAATAATAGCCGATGCTGTATTATCGCATCATGAGTGGTGGGATGGTTCTGGTTATCCGCAGGGGTTAAAAGGAGAAGAAATTCCTCTTACTGCACGAATAATATCAATAGTAGACGCGTATGAAGTCATGACTCATGATAGAGCATATAAAAAAGCAATCAGTGAAAGTGAAGCTATAAATGAGCTTAAAAGATGCTCGGGAACCCAATTTGACCCAAACCTTATAGAGATTTTTATTAATATTATTGAAAATAATTAAAATAGTACAGATTGGAAATAGAACAACCGGAGCCGGGGGAAAGTGACCGGCGAAGAAAAAGCAGCAATCTTAAAAAATGTCAGGGATAATATAAGATAATATAAATCACAATAATAAAAAACCCCGAGTTATCTTTCATCATAGCTAGCGCCTTAGACTACTGAACATCTCGGGGTATATCTTAGAACTTTTCTCAGGGACTTTTCAGAATATTAACCTAGCGTCTGTATCCTTTCGAATATAAACCTCAATTAATTCTGAAAGTTGCCTCCTGTTCTAAGATATTATAAAGATATCAGAATTAAAAAATGTTGTCAATAGACTATATTCATTTTTATATTAGATTTACATAAATTTTTATTTTTTCGTTAATGTAAAATATATAGTAAAATGTAGCATGATAGCAAATAGGTTTTAACAGTAATTAATGTTAGTCTAAGTTATTATTCACAAAATCTTATATTTTTTATATATTAATAAGATATTTTTTAAAATTAATCATTTTAATTAATCTGGAGTTTAAAATGACAAACATCAAAAAAATAGCAGTAATAGGGCTGGGTCTTATAGGGGGCTCACTGGCTTTAGCGTTAAAAAATTTAAATAAGGATTTTATTATTTCCGGATTTGATATTAATAGAGAATCTATGGATATGGCCAGATACAGAAATGTTATAGATGTAATTTCAAATAGTATCAGCGAAGCAGTATCTGATGCTGATTTAATAATAATAGCAACACCAATCAGTGAAATAGTAAATGTTATAGAAAGTATAAAAAATAATTTAAAAAAAGGTGCAATTATTACAGATGTCGGAAGCGCAAAAGGGAAAGTGGTGCGCAGGGTTAATGAAATATTACCAGAAGATGTGTTTTTTATAGGAGGGCACCCTATGGCAGGTTCCGAAAATGAAGGTATTTTAAGCGCCACACCTGACTTATTTAAGAACACATTCTATATATTAACCCCTACAGAAAAAACTGCATCTGATCCACTTATCACTCTACATTCACTGCTCACAGGGATAGGTGCAAAAGTAATCACTATTAATCCTGAAGAACATGATGAGAATGTGGCCCTTATAAGCCATCTACCACATGTTCTTTCTACAAATCTGGTTGATATGATAGATGACAGACATAATGATATGAAAAATCTATTTAAGCTCTGTGCCGGTGGATTCAGAGATATGACAAGAATTGCAGCTGCAAACACAAAGATCTGGTTGGATATTAGTCTGGAAAATAGAGATAAAATAATAAAAGCAATAGATGAATATATAAAATATTTAAACAGGTTTAAGTCAAGTCTTGAGAAAAATGATTCAGAATCAATTAAAAACCACTACGTAAAAGCCCGGAAGGCAAGAGTCAATCTGCCAAAATTTGTAGAAAAAGATATATCCAATTTATATGAAGTCAGGGTTGCAATGATAGATAAGACAGGTGAAATAAGTGAGATTACCACAGCAATAAGCTCTCACGGAATTAATATTGAGGATATATCTATTTTCCATTCAACTGAATTTAGCACCGGTGGCATACTTAAAATACTTGTTCAGGGCAAAGATGCAGGAAACATTACAAAAGAAGCAATTGAGAAAGCCGGATACGAAGTATCCGTAAAAAAAGTTTTAAGTGACTAAAATGGAAATTCACGGAATAAAAAGTATAAAAGGTGAAATAAAAATACCCGGAGATAAATCAATTTCACACAGAAGCTTAATTATATCTTCTATTGTTGACGGCAGTGCTGTGATAGAAAATTTCCTTTTTTGCGAGGATTGTCTGAAGACCTTAAATATCCTGGAAAGATTGGGAGTTAAAATAGAAAAAATTAATGGTAATTTAATAGTCCATGGCAGGGGGATTGAAAATTACAATGAACCGGATGACATACTGTATACAGGCAATTCCGGAACAACTATAAGAATAATGAGCGGTGTTCTGTCGGCCAGTAATTTTATGTCTGTTTTAAGTGGGGATAGCTCTATCAATAACAGGCCAATGGGAAGAATAATAAAGCCTTTAAGAGAAATGGGTGCAAAAATTTATGGGAGAGAAAATAATTCAAAGGCTCCGATTGTGATATTCGGGAATCCTTCTCTCGAAGGGAAAAAAATTAAATTAGAAGTATCGAGCGCACAGGTTAAGTCAGCCATACTTTTAGCCGGGTTACATGCAAAAGGAGTTACAGAAATTATCTCACCCGGAGTTTCAAGGGACCACACTGAACGAATGCTTGAATATTTTGGTGCTAATATTATTTATAAAGGTGAGTATATAAAATTAATTCCTGGTAGAAAACTGGTTGCCAGAAGGGTCTTTATACCGGGTGACATTTCTTCAGCAGCTTATTTTATTGTCGCTACTCTAATCTTAAAAAATTCCCATACGCTTATAAAGGATGCTGGTATAAATCCGACCAGAAGTTACATTATAGATCTGCTCAGAAAAATGGGTGGTAAAATAATTGTTAAAAATAAAAGAATTATAAATAATGAACCCATGGCGGATATTGAGACTTTTTCCAGTAGATTGAAGTCTATAGAAGTAAAAAAAGAAGAAATACCTCTTATTATTGATGAAATACCTGCGCTCTGTGTTGC
>JAQVHC010000010.1:18839-20885 GCA_028696435.1 Actinomycetota bacterium
CTGAATAATAAACAGAATAATCATAATAATCAAATAATGATGACCCAGAACATTATTACAATAGATGGTCCGGCGGGAAGTGGAAAAAGCACAATAGCAAAAATTCTGGCAAGGGAATTAGGGCTAAAATATATCGATACAGGCGCAATGTACAGAGCACTGACCTTAATTGCCATTCAAAATAATATTGACTGCAATGATGAAAAATCTATTCTAGAAATTGCCAGAAAAACCAGAATTGAACTTGATAACAATTCGGTTGATGAAAATAAATATACGGGAATTAAATTGAATGGAATAGATGTTACTAATAAAATAAGAAGCAGTGAAGTAGGTGCTGCCGTGTCCATAGTTTCAAAGTTACCCGGAATAAGAAAATATCTTGTAAGCCTGCAAAGAGAACTTATAAAAAACGGTAATGCTGTACTTGAAGGTAGAGACACGGGGAGTGTTGTCTGTCCTGATGCGATATTAAAAATATTTCTTACTGCAAGTCCTGAAGAGAGAATAAAAAGAAGAGAGCTACAGGTAAAAAATAAAGGCCAGCTGTTAAAAAGGGAGATAATAGAAAAAGAAATTATAGAAAGAGATAGAATTGACAGTACAAGGGAAAATAGCCCTCTTGTAATACCTGAAAATGCGGTTGTAATTGATACTACAGAATTATCTATAAGGGAAGTAGTGGATAAAATTAAAAAATTATATTACGAGAGAATAAATGGTAAAAACAAAACACGGTAAATTTTATTTTATTTTTTACAATACTTTAAAGTATATTTTAAGAGCTATTTTTAAATTACTCTACAGAGTAGAAACTATTGATCTGGACAAAATTCCAGAGAAAGGAAAACTGATAATATGTTCAAATCATATAAGTTATCTTGACCCTGTAATAATAGCAGATTTTATGCCAAGATATATTTATTTTATGGCAAAAGAAGAATTATATGACCATAAGATTTTAGGGTCGCTTATAACTTTTCTTAATGCTTTTCCGGTAAAACGTGAGGGTTTTAGTATAGAAACATTTAGAACATCGCAGGAAGTTTTAAAAAATGGACATATTTTAGGATTATTTCCTGAAGGCACAAGGTCTACAGATGGTGTACTTAAAGAAGGGAAGAGGGGAGTCGGATTTATAGCTGCCCGTAACGAAGCACCAATTTTACCCATAGCAATAAGTGGAACTAACAAAGTAATTCAAAAGCCCCATAAAAGATTATTTTTTCCAAAAATAAAAATAATTGCAGGCGATATTATAGATGTAAAAGAAATACTCGAAAGATATGATAGAAGGGAAGCTGAGAATATAATAGTTAGCAAAACAATGGAAGAAATAGGAAAATTATATGAAAAGATAAAATAAATAAAGTAAATAGATAAAGAAAATAAGAAAGCACTTCTGTAATATTAAGATAATTATTAATTATTAAGGTAAATGTAAAAATAAATAAAAGAGGTTTCAAATACAATGGAAATAATAATTTCCAGATACTCTGGTTACTGCTTTGGAGTAAAAAGAGCATTGAAATTAACATACAGTGTATTAGATGACAGCACAAATAAAAATAAAAAGATTTTTTCTTTTGGTCCAATTATTAATAACCCGGGAGTCACAGAAAAACTTTCTAAAAAAGGACTGGTTCAAACTAAGAATATAGATGAAATAGAAGATAATAGCATTTTTATAGTAAGGTCCCACGGGATGCCGCCTGATATAATAAATAAAATCAGAGTTGAAAAGAAATCAGAAATTATCGATACTACATGCCCATTTGTAAAAAAGGCCCAGGCTCGGGCTGAATTTTTGTCTAAAAATGGTTACTTTGTTCTGGTGATTGGTAATAAAAATCACCCTGAGGTACTTGGGATAAAAGGCTGTATATCTGGTAATAACTATATGGTGGTAGAAAATGAAAAAGATATTGATAAAATACCCGATAATAAAAAGATAGGTGTGGTTGTTCAGACTACGCAGACCAGAGAAAAGCTTTTACTTATTACCGGCAGATTACTTGAGAAAGCCAGGGAAATTCTGATTTATAA
>JAQVHC010000011.1 GCA_028696435.1 Actinomycetota bacterium
AAAGTCGCAGAAATCCTGTCAAAAGAAGAGGATTTTGAAGTAGATATTATAACAGATATTTTTGTTGATATTGATGAAGTATCCAGAAAGCTTAATCTGGATTTGCACAGGGTAAATCTTAAGATATTCCCCTTTATATCGGAAGATTATGCCATAAAAATTACAAAAAAATATGACCTGTTTATAAATGCGACATATTTAAGTTCACTCCCTTCGTACAGCCCTAAAAGCATATACTTATGTTATTTCCCTACTCCTTTTAATGTGGATTTTAAATTTATTCATAATTTTCTTATATTTTTTTTCAGAGTGCCTGCAAAATGGCTATTCGGACTGACATACAGATTAACCAGGGGTTTTGAGGAAGTAGAGGTAGAAGAAGGCCTTTATGAACCAAGGAGGTTTATGCTGAGAAGGGGTAGCTGGACTTGCGGCAGGGCTTTATTGAAGATAAAGAATTTAAAAGGACCGCTTGTGCTGGGCTTTAAAAATCCTGTGACAACCCCCCTTGATTTGATGAAAGTAAATATAAGTGTATTTGATGGGGAAGATGAGAATGGGAAACTCCTGTACACTAAAGATATTGAATTAAAAAAAGGGCAGAAAAAAGATGTTAAAATTCCTGTGAGTGGAGCAAAAGATTCTGCTCTTATCTTAATATCATCAGATACTTTTACTCCGTCCGAGATTGATAAGAATTCAAAAGACACCAGAAAACTTGGTGTTGTTATTTATGACCGGAGAAAAATAAATTTTTTCAGGAATGCTATTCTTAAAATTTCAGGATACATTCCACAGTTTATTCTCAGTTATCCAGATGATTTATCATTTCTTGATACCTACGATAAGATAGTTACTATCTCGGAATATTCTGCACACTGGGTAAAAAAATTATGGAACAGGGAAAGTGTTATATTATTTCCTCCAGTAGATATTGAAAATTTTAAAGTGGGAGTGAAGGAGAAGATTATTTTATGTGCCGGGAGGTTCTTCCCGGAGCACCACAACAAGAAACAGCTTGAAATGGTAGAAATTTTTAAGGAACTGGTCGACCAGTATCCGGAAAAAATGCAGGGCTATACTCTGTATCTTGTAGGCGGTGTTGAGAGAAGAGCTGACCATCTTGAGTATGTAGAAAAAGTAAAAATTGCAGGTAAAAATTATCCGGTAAAAGTAATGACCAATATAGAATGGGAAAAGCTGGTTGAAATTTTTGCAAAATCTCTTATTTTCTGGCATGCAGCTGGAATGGGGGAAGACGAGAGAACGCATCCTGAAAAATTTGAACATTTCGGTATTACAACAGTCGAGGCAATGGCAGCAGGTTGTATTCCTGTGGTTATAAATAAAGGTGGGCAGAGAGAAATTATAAAAGATGGCTATAATGGCTTTCTTTTTAATAGCCGGCAAGAATTGAAGAAGATTACACTGGATATAATAGATGGGAAAGTTAATATAGAAGAGATAAGGAAAAATGCTGTTTCGAGCTGCAGAAAATTTTCAAACAGTGAATTTGAGAAGAATTTAATATTAATTGTAAGTGAAGTGATGAAAGATTAATTAAGAAATAGTAGCAGGATTGGAATTGGATATAAGCATTATAATAGTAAATTATAACAGTCTTGATTTTATAAAGAGGTGTATCAAAAGCATTGAAAAGCTTTTAAACGAAAGCAGTGCAGACTGTGAAGTAATCATAGTTGATAATAATTCCAGTGATGGAAGTGTTGAATATCTAAAAGAAAAAACTAAAGAAAATGATACCTTTCATTTGATTGTAAATGACACTAATGCTGGATTTTCCAGAGCGTCAAATACTGGTGCACTTCAGGCAAAAGGCAATTATCTTTTATTTCTGAACCCCGATACAGAAATTGTAGGCGGCAGGTTAGAGGACTTGATTAATTTTTATACAGAAAAAAATAATGAAGACAAAGATGGGGAAGCCGGTGTTATTGGAGCGAAAATATTAAATATGGATGGAACAATTCAATTTAGCGCGAGGTCTTTTCCTACACTTGCAAGACAGTTTTACGAAAGTTACTTTCTGTACAGAATATTCAGGAAAAGTCGCATCTTTGGTTCATATTTCCTGAGCTGGTGGGATCATGAAAGTATAAGAGAAGTTGACTGGCTGACCGGCTCGTTTATGTTTATAAAAAAGGATTATTTTATAAAGGCCGGTATGTTTGATGAGGATTATTTTATGTATAGTGAAGACACCGATCTGTGCCTTAAATTGCACAGGATGAATTTTAAGAATTATTATTTTCCTTATTTTATAATAAAACATTCTGATAGTGGTATAGCATCAAGAGAGCCTGCTACAAGAGAGGCTGAAATCTGGAGAAGCCGGAGGTTGTACTTTAAAAAGAATTACTCTACTGCTCATGCAATTGCATTAAGCGCCCTCTATCTGGCGGGAGTTTTAAACAGAATTATTGTTTTTACGATTTTAACCTTAATTAAACCGGGAAGTGAAAATAAAAACAGGCTGTTATCTTATTTCAGGGTTTTAAAATTATATTACGGGAGCTCAGGGGATACAGGCCTGTGATGATCTGGAAGTGTGTAGATTTAAAAGTATGATGATTTGAGACTGAGGGAATTAAAAATTGTTGATATTTAAAGTGCAGAAAATTAAAGGTGTGGTGATCAAGAAGCATGAAAGAAAATAGCATTGCAGGTAATAATAACATTAAAGGCAAAATTCTTCCGGAAATAAGTTTTATAACTACTGTTTACAATGAAGAAAAGGATATTACTGAATTTCTGGAAAGTTTAATGAACGGGACGCATCTGCCCGGGGAGATAATCATAGTTGATGGTGGTTCAGTAGACCTCACTTTTAATAAAATACTTGATTTTTTCAATATAGAGATCAGTGAAGATAAAGATGGGGAATACAACAATGAACAGGCAGGGGTGGAAGAAAGTAGTGGTGTACAGCCGGATGTAAAGGACATAAGAGCTATTATAAGAAGCCCCGGTAGAAGCACTGGTGATAATAATACAGGAAATGAAGGGTATATTAATATCAGGATAATAAGAAAAAAAGGGGCAAATATTTCACAGGGAAGAAATGAAGCAATAAAAAATTCGTCCGGCAGTATTATCTGTGCAAGTGATGCTGGCTGTATTCTTGATAGAAGCTGGTTGTTCGAGATTAGTCGTTTTTATGATGATAATTCGTATAATGTGGTGGGAGGAATAAGTTTGCCATATTGTAGAAATTTTTTGCAAAAATGTCTTGCTGTCTGCATTATGCCATCTAAAGAAGAAATAAGTGAGAAGAAGTATATGCCATCTTCAAGGAATATAAGCTTTAGGAAGAAAGTATGGGTTGAAGCCGGGGGTTATCCTGAGAGTATGGATTATGGAGAGGATATGAAATTTAATTTTAATGTAAAAAATATGGGTTACACTATAAAATTTAATCCCGATGCTGTTGTTTACTGGAAAATGAGAGAAAATCCGGTTCAAATTTCCAGGCAGTTTTTTAGGTATGCAAAAGGCGATGCGGCAGGCAGGATGTATCCGCACCGGCATCTTATAAGATTTATTGCATTTTTACTGATTTTAGCAATAATATTCAGTGCATTTTACTTAAACAGGTGGATATTACTTGCTCTTATTCCTCTTTTTATAATATATACTTTTAAGCCATATAAAAGGCTGGCCAGGCTATTCAGTAGTAAAAGTACTGACAGCTGTAGCTTTTGCAGAAAAGAGAAAATTCTATCGATTTTTTTTATACCTTTCCTGCTTCTGCAAATTGACATTTCAAAAATGTGCGGGTATATTTATGGACTTACCCGGAATATTAAAAAAATATAATTATTTTACTTTTTTACTTTTGCTTTTTTACCTGCACTGTATGCCGCCCGATTAATAATATTAAAAGGGAATATTAAAAGAATATAACTATAATAAAATAAAAATATAAATTTCAATAAAGTACTTAAATATTTTTGGATTTGTTTTATAATATAACCCGAAATATAAAAATTAATTATTCTATTGTATAAGTTATTAAATAAGTGTAAAATCTTAATAAGAAATCTTGTACAGTCTGGTTTGCAGAAGTTAAAAATCAGGGAATATTTAAATATAAGAATAAGATTTAATTAGTTTAAGGAGTGAGAAATGACATACGAAGATGAAGTAAAAAGAATAGATACAAATGAGTTAAGGGTTAATCTTACAAAATATTTAACCGAGAACCTGGGTGATACTATATATATTACGAGATACAATAGATTAGTAGCAGAACTCAGGGTTTACACTGAAGAAACGAGAAGAAAAACCGAACTCAGAATTGCGAAAAAAATGCTTGAAGCAGCTGAAAAGGAAAAAAAACAGGATAAGCAGGATAAGCAGGCTAAATAAGGAATTAACTTAAAAATAAGAGCTCAACTTAAAACATAATTATATTTGACCTGACAGAAAATTGTGGTAATATAAGATAACCTTAAAAATATAGATCTAGTATATAGTATATTCGTGTAGTGAAAAGTAAAAAAGAAAAACACAATTATACAAAAAGGCTAATCAGCATGTTCCTCTGGCTGAAAGATGATTCCTGCTGGCGAAGCATCTAAGCCCGGCCGGGGGAATTTTTATTTTATTTAAAATCTCTTTTATACTCCAATTCATTTATCAGTTAAATAATCATTTAATAAAATAAAATCCTTAAGAATTATTCCGGTATAACCCGGGCAAAAATATTCTTTAGTGGATTTTTTCATTCCACATAAGAATTTGCTGCAATTTTTTATCCATTGTGTCGTAAAGCTGGTAAGAACTTAAGTTATTTAAAAAAATTTTATTAAAACGTAAAAAAATCATAAAAATATGTTTTACCCGTCTAAAAGTGAATATGTAAAAATAGCAGAAAACTACAATCTAATCCCGGTTTATAAAGAATATGCTGTTGATACTGAAACTCCGGCTTCTTTATTTATAAAAACTGTTGGGCCATGTGGAAAAGGATTTTTACTGGAAAGCATTGAAGGAATAAGAAATTTATCAAGATATTCTTTTATCGGGATAGGGTGTGATAACCTGATTAAATTTGATAACGGTATTTTTTCTTTAACCAGGAATGGAAAAAAGGTATATCAGGTAAAAACTTCTGAACCTCTTGGTGAGCTAGAAAAAATCCTGAAAAGTTATCGTCTTTACAAAAATCCAAAACTCAATCACTTTACAGGTGGAGCAGTAGGTTATCTGGGTTATGACCTTGTTAAATACTTTGAAAAAATTCCTTTACCTGAAGAAGGACTTAATATTCCGGAAATCATGCTCTATCTTACTGAAATGGTAGTTGTTTTTGACCACTTGCTTAACCGTGTAAAAATAATTTCTACGGTTAAGATAGAAGATGGAATTCCAGCAGGAAAAGCATATGACATTTCAATTAAAAATATCGAGAATCTTGAAAGAATCTTTCAAAACAACAATAACAGTGATGATTTAAAAAACAGCTTTAGCTCCACTATTACTGATAATCCTTCAGCCTCTTTAGTAAATCTTAAGTTAAATTCTAATTTTGAAAAAGGAAAATTTCTTGAAGGGGTAAAAAGAGCAAAGAAATATATTGCTGATGGAGATGCTTTTCAAATAGTTCTGTCACAGAGATTCTTCACTGACAGATTTTCCAGTCCCTTCGGAATCTATCGCGGTTTAAGGGCTATAAATCCATCTCCGTATATGTATTATTTTGATTTTAATGATTTTAAGATTGCGGGAGCTTCTCCCGAACCTCTTATTAAGATTAACAACAGAAAAGTACTGACCTGTCCGATTGCTGGAACAAGAAAGAGAGGGATGAATATTAGAGAAGACAGAGCTCTTTTAAATGACCTTTTAAATGACCGGAAAGAAAAAGCCGAACATAGTATGCTTGTTGACCTTGCGAGAAATGACCTCGGCAGGGTATGCAATTACGACAGTATAAAAGTTAAGAAATATATGAGCGTAGAAAAATATTCACACGTTATGCATCTCGTGTCCAGAATCTATGGAACACTTGCCCCCGATTTTACAATATACGATGCAGTAAAAAGTGTTTTCCCTGCAGGGACGTTATCCGGTGCTCCAAAGATAAGAGCAATGGAGATTATAAGTGAGCTGGAGCCGGATAGGCGCGGACCATATGGAGGGGCTGTGGGCTATTTCGGCTATGATGGAGATCTTGACACCTGCATCATTATCAGGACAGCTTTCATAAAGAATAATAAGGCTTATGTCCAGGCGGGGGCAGGGATAGTACATGATTCTGTGCCCGAAAATGAATACAGCGAAACTTTAAACAAGGCAGCAGCTGTTTTTAAAGCTATTGAACTATTTAAGTGAGATTTTGGCAGGTGAAAAAGTAAAAACAAGATTAATAAAAAAATAAATAAAAGAATTTTTAAATAAAAGAAGGGAGGTATTATGAAATCTTTTCTGGAAAAAATTTTAAATGGTAAAAGTTTAAGCGAGGAAGAAGCTTATAAAGTTATGGAGTTTATAATGGAGGGGAAAGCGAATGACTGTCAGATTGCAGCTTTTCTTGCTGCACTGAGAATGAAAGGGGAAACAGAAGTTGAAATAAGTGGCTTCTCCAGGGCTATGCTGGATAAGGCAGCAAAAGTAAAAAGTAAATATGCTGATCTTGTGGATACATGTGGAACGGGGGGAGACGGGTTATATACCTTCAATATTTCGACTACAGCTGCGTTTATAGCAGCGGGTGCAGGAGTAAAGATTGCAAAACATGGTAATAGAAGCGTTTCAAGCAAAAGCGGAAGTGCGGATGTTCTTGAAG
Organism: Actinomycetota bacterium; assembly: GCA_028696435.1. Classification (GTDB taxonomy): domain Bacteria; phylum Actinomycetota; class Humimicrobiia; order Humimicrobiales; family Humimicrobiaceae; genus JAQVEM01. Next base: position 6,812 of record JAQVHC010000011.1, read on the forward strand.
AACTGGGTGTAAATATAAATCTTGGATGCGACGATGTTTCCGAATGTCTGGACAATACTGGAATCTGCTTTATTTTTGCTCCTAAAGCACATACAGCTATGAAATATGTAGCAGGCGTAAGAAGAGATATGGGTATAAGAACTGTTTTTAATATTCTTGGGCCTATTACAAATCCAGCACTTGCAAACGGACGTGTTCTTGGTGTGTTTGATGATGAACTGATTGATATTATCTCCGGTGCATTAAAGAACCTCGGTGTTGAGAGAGCATTTGTTGTAAGGGGCGAAGAAGGTATTGATGAGTTCTCTGTTTCTGGAAGAAGTCTGGTAGCTGAATTAAAAGATGGAATGATTACAAAATATATTTTTGACCCTGAGGAGCTGGGCTTTAAAAAATCATCTATTGCTGACCTGGCAGGCGGTGATGCAAAGGAGAATGCGAGAATTTTAACGGATATTCTTAACGGAAATGAAAAAGGTCCGAAAAGAGATTCTGCCATGATTAATGCTGCGGCTGCAATTGTTTCAGGGAAAAAAGCTGATAACCTGAAGGAAGCTCTGGAGCTTGCTTTTTATTCCATTGAAAGCGGGAGAGCATATGATAAATTAAACGAACTAATCCAGTTCACCAGTAAAAAAGCCAGCTAGATTCTAAATTAATTTTAAATTATTTAAAAAAACTATAAGAGTAAAAAATACAGATTAGAACGGATTAGAATACTAAAATAGTTAAAAAATTAAACGAGATTATAAGATAGGATGGTAAATCTTTTCAAGAGGGGATAAATTTGGGATATCTAAAAGAAATTTTACTCGGGAAAAAGAAGGAGACCAAAAAGTTAAAAGAAAGTTATAAGGATTGCGCGCATCCAGGGAGTAATTCAGCAGCAATACAGAATAGTAAAAACAAAGGACGTTTTTTAAAAAATATTAAGAATGGAAAGGTAAATATTATTGCTGAAATAAAAAAGGCTTCTCCTTCAAAAGGGGTTATTAATAGTAATCTGGATATAGAAAAAACAGCTTTAATATACGACAGATTTAAGAGTTTTATATGTGGGATTTCTGTTCTAACAGAGCCACTTTACTTTGGAGGGGAGCCAGAAAATGTAAAAATTGTAAAAGAGAAAACACTATTGCCGGTATTGAGAAAAGATTTTATTTTCAACGAAACTTTAGTTTATGAAAGCGCAGCTCTCGGAACAGATTGCATTTTGCTTATAAGTTCGCTTCTGGGCTCAGGTAAATTAAAAAAGCTTTATAATCTGGCATGCAGTCTTGGTATGGATGTGCTTGTTGAGGTGCATGGGGAGGAGGACCTTAAGAAAGCCCTGGATATTGGAGCCTCGTTTATAGGTATCAATAACCGGAATCTTAGAAATATGAGCGTTAACAAAAGATTGATTTACGATTTTCTGGACAATGCCAGAAGCCGGGAGCTTTCGGATAAAATTATTGTTTGTGAAAGTGCAGTTAGAGATGTGGAATACATTAAGGATTTATTTTTAAATGGAATAAATACTTTTTTAATCGGGGAATATTTTATGGCAAGTGATAATCTGGAAAAAACTTTAAGCGATATTGAACTGGAACTTAAAGAGGGAAATTATATATAGAGTGTTTATTATCCAGGAATTTCATATGTATAAGTCAGTATATGCGACTGGATTAATATTATAAAGCGGGGTTGTTATCATGATATGGATAAAAATATGTGGAATTACAAATATTGAAGACGCAGAGATTATTTCAGGTCTAAAAGTAGACTCAATAGGATTCGTCTTGTCTACCAGCAGTCCCAGGAGAATAAATCTGGATAAAGCCCTGGAAATAACAGAGGTGTTGCGGGATAAGGGAGATAAAATTAAGATAACCGGAGTGTTTGTAAATGAAAAGATTGAATATGTCATTGATTGTGCAAATAGGCTGGATCTTAACTATATCCAGCTTTCGGGAGATGAAAACAGTGATTATGTAAAGAACTTAAGGGAAAAATTAATAAAAAAGTCAGGCAAACCAGAAATTATAAAAGCTATAAGAATTAGAGATCTAAATAAAAAAAATACGGATTATGGCATTGATAATACTTATAGCACTTATAACTATAATACTTATGACATTACTAAAGCCTTAATAAATCAAAAGATAGAAAGCTTTAAAGGATATGCTGATTTTATCTTACTTGACACTTTTAGAAAGGGTGTCTATGGAGGAACAGGAAAAACTTTTAACAGGGATATTATAAAGAACCTAAAATTCAGCATTCCGATTATATTATCCGGCGGACTTGATAGTAAAAATGTAAAAGAGGCTATAGACACTGTAAAACCTTTTGGAGTGGATGCCTCATCGAAACTGGAAGCCTACCCCGGTAAAAAAGACCCGGACAGAGTAAGACAGTTTGTCAATGCTATAAAGGCAGAGGGGAGGGGACAGGCTGACGGTTCTATAATTACAAAAATAAATAGAAAGGAGTCAGTTAATAGCAAAATGGTTGCAAAAGGAGAGAGACACTGCTCAGGATACAGCCCAAAAGATGGGTATTTTGGAGAATTTGGTGGCATGTATGTTCCGGAAATACTTATTAGCGCTTTAAAGGAACTTGAAAAAAACTATCTCATGTATAAAAAAGATAAAAGTTTCCATGACGAACTTTCATATTATTTAAAGAATTATGCAGGAAGGCCAACACCGCTTTATTATGCTGAAAGGCTTTCAGGACAATATGGCAGAGCAAAAATTTATTTAAAGAGAGAAGACCTCTGCCATCTAGGGGCTCATAAAATTAATAATACGATTGGACAGGTGCTGCTTGCAAAAAAGATGGGCAAAAAATTTGTGATTGCAGAAACCGGTGCCGGTCAGCATGGAGTTGCAACCGCGGCAACTGCTGCTCTATTTGATATGGGTTGCAAAATTTTTATGGGTTCAAAAGATATAAAGAGGCAGTATCCAAATGTGTGCAGAATGGAACTCATGGGGGCAGAGGTGGTTGAGGTCACTTCAGGGAGCATGACATTAAAAGATGCTGTTAATGAGGCTTTGCGTTACTGGGTATCAAGGGTGGATGATACTTTCTACGTTATGGGGTCAGTAGTAGGTCCACATCCTTATCCTACAATTGTCAGAGATTTTCAGATGGTTATTGGTAAGGAAACAAGAAAGCAGATACTGAAAACTGAAGGCAGACTGCCCGATTATATAATTGCCTGTGTTGGCGGTGGAAGTAATTCAATGGGAATATTTTATCCGTTTCTAAAGGACTATAATAATGTAAAACTTATAGGGGTAGAAGCGGGAGGAAGAGGAATCGAAAGTAAAGAACACGGAGCGTCGCTGGAGTATGGTAAAAAAGGAATATTCCATGGTGCTTTTAGCTATGTTCTGCAGGATGATTACGGGCAGATACAGGAAGCGCATTCTATATCGGCGGGTCTCGATTATCCAGGTGTGGGCCCGGAGCACGCATATTTAAAAGAAAAAGGGATAGCTGATTATGTATATATTACAGATAGCGAAGCTCTGGAGGCTTTCAGAATATTGTCACGATATGAAGGAATAATTCCGGCCTATGAAAGCTCACATGCACTTGCCCATGCATTAAAGCTCGCTCCCGGGCTGGATAAAGATAAGATAATAGTTGTAAACTTATCCGGCAGGGGAGATAAGGATATTGAAAATAAATAAGTAAACTAATAAATAAGTAGGATTATGAATAAAAATAAAGATAAAAATAAAAATATTATGATAGAAAATAGTGTAATAGAAAAAGTTTTTGAAGATTTAAGAAATAAAAACCAGAAAGCTTTTATCCCTTTTATAACCTGTGGGTTTCCGGACTGTGATGGTTTTCTAAGTCTATTTGAAGCTCTTGATGAGAACGGGGCTGATATAATAGAAGTGGGTATTCCATTTTCCGATCCACTTGCCGATGGGCCAGTTATTCAGACTACATCAGAAATTGCACTTAAAAATGGTGTAAACACTGATACTGCTTTTAAAACAATTGACAGGATAAGGAAAAAAAGTGATACACCGATTGCGATTATGACTTATTTTAATATAATTTACCGTTATGGTTTGAAAAAGTTTTTAAAAAATGCTGAAAATACAGGAGTAAATGCTCTTATAATTCCTGATTTACCAACGGAGGAATTTGATGCTTATAAAGATAATTTTAACAGGGCCGGTATTGACAATATTATATTTGCCTCACTAAATTCCAGCAAAGAAAGGTTAAAAGCTGTTACAGAGAAAGGAAGGGGATTTTTATACTGTGTTTCGGTAAAAGGGGTAACGGGTGTAAGAAACGATCTGGACCCCGAAGTTGTGAAATTTCTGAAAGATTTAAGGAGAATAACAGACTTACCACTGGCACTGGGTTTTGGATTATCAAATGAAGAACAGATAAAAAAAGTCAGGGATTATTGTGATGGAATTATTATGGGAAGTAAAATCCTTTCTATGATTCTTGAATCCCGGAGCTTTAAAGATGGTATAAAATCAGTGGAAGCTTTTGTCTCGGATATAAACAAAATACTGAAGTAACCTTATAGCAATCTGATACCATTATTAATATTGATATCTGTTAATTTTGAATACAGCTCAATTTAGTAAAACTGGCTGATATAAAGGAATGCAGGAATTAAAGTGAATGTTGTTTCTTATGTTATGGCTCTTCGCACCCCCTTCCCTGTAAGTAATCTTGCTTTGAGACGCAGGCATGGTTTAAAATTGATTATAAAAAGATTTAAAAATAGTTTTGAATAAAATTAATGTCAGATTTTAAAAAAGTAAAAAAGACGAAAGATTTAACGGTAAGTATTGTAAGTTATAATAGTTTAAATTTTTTAAAGGAATGTCTTGGTTCCATATCTAAAAATCCTCCTTCACTGAATTATGAAATTATAGTTGTAGACAATGCTTCTACAGATGGGACGGTTGATTTTTTAAAAAATAATTATCCGGAAATAAAACTTATATTAAACACCACCAATATTGGATTTGCCGCAGCTAATAATCAGGCAATAAAAAACTCTGATTCAAAATATATAATCCTTATGAACAGTGATTGTGAGGTTTATGAAAAATCTCTGGATAATTTAGTGGAATTCATGGATAGTAATTCAGATGCAGGTATTGCTGGCCCAAAAATAATTAATAGTGACGGGACTGTCCAGATGTCATGCAGAAGATTCCCATCATTGTTTGATGCTGCTGCACACAATATACTGGGTGATATTTTCCCTGATAACCCTTTTTCAAAAAAGTATAAGCTTGCTGATATTCCCAGGGATAATACTTCCAGAGTTGATTGGGTCTCAGGGTCATGCATGATTATAAGAAGGGAAGCCCTCAAAGACACGGGGGTGCTTGATGAGCGATATTTTATGTATGTTGAGGATGTTGATATATGCTACAGAATGTGGCAAAAAGGATGGGCAGTGTACTACTGCCCGGACGCAGAGATAATGCACCATATTGGAGGAAGTGCTGAAGGTAATGGAATCGGAAAAATAAAATCAAGTTACAGGATGCAGAAAAGTGCCTTCCATTTTTTCTGGAAAAATTATAGAAAAAGCTGGAAAATATTACTTATACCGTTTATTGTACTGGTTCTTGGTTTCAGGGTGTTTCTTACTGTCATAAAAACCATCTTTTCAAAAAGAAAATGAGGGAATTTGCGAATCTTTAAATTCAAAGTAAATTATAAATTTTTTTTATTTTTGAATTTATATTAAAATAATCATTAAACCAAAACAAAACAAATACAGAACCGGGAGAAAAATCTTTTGAAGATTCTAATAACAGGTATCGGTGGCTTTGTAGGGAAACATCTAACTTCATATCTGGTTAGTGAACAAAATAAAGAGAAAAATCAAAAAATTTTAGGGATTGATATAAATTTAGAAAATTTTAATCTGGGTGGTTACAGTTTGTATAACCAGAATATTGAGCTGGAAGAAATTGATCTTACAGACAGGGAAAAAGTTTTTGATGTTATAAAAAGATTTAAACCGGACCATTTATATCATCTCGCAGCCCAGAGTTCGGTTAGCTATTCATGGGAAAATCCGATAGAAACTTTTAGGGTAAATGTTTTTGGTGGAGTAAATATTTTAGAGGGCGTCAGGGCTTTTTGCCCGGAGTGCAGGGTTCTTATGGTATGCACTGCAGAAGAATATGGTGAGGTTGATAACGAAGATGAACCCGGACCTATTGACGAAAATTTTAAGATTTACCCCCAGAATCCCTATGCAATTAGTAAATCAGCAGCGGACTTCTTTTCTTCAGTTTATTCTGTTGCATATGGATTACCCATATTTATAAGCAGGTCATTTAATCATATAGGGCCCGGCCAATCTGAAAGATTTGTCGCTTCGGATTTTGCAAAGCAGATAGCATTGATAGATAAGGGAATGCAGGAACCTGTAATAATGGTCGGGAATTTAGAGTGCTACAGGGACTTTCTGGATGTAAGAGATGCAGTAAAAGCATACTTTTATATTATAAACCGTGGAAATAAAGGTCAGGCATATAATGTCTGCTCCGGGGAAAAAACAAAAATATCGGATTTGCTCAATATACTTATATCATTAAGTGAGACACAAAATATTAGAATAGAGACAGATAGTGCAAAGTTAAGGGCAATTGATGTAAAAGTAATATACGGGGACAATAGTAAGTTGAGAACACATACAGGATGGTCACCGGAATATTCCCTTAAAAAGTCACTCGAGGACACGCTCGGGTACTGGAAGAAAAAAATTATTTAAATGTTTTGTTAATTAATAATTTTGTTAATTAATAATCAGTAACAGAGAAAGAGGATAAGAATGAAAGCAGTAATACTTATAGGTGGTGAGGGAACAAGACTACGCCCGCTTACTTATTTAACTCCAAAGCCAATGCTCCCCCTTGTAAACAGGCCATTTATGGAAAATTTTATTTCATGGCTCAGGTTCCATAATATTAAAGACATACTTTTTTCTGCAGGGTATCTTTCGGAAGCTTTTAAAAACTATTTCAGGGATGGCACCGGATTTGGTGTAAGAATTACTTTTGTTGAAGAGAAAGAACCTCTGGATACATGCGGGGGTGTAAAAAATGTGGAAAAATATCTGGGAGATGATAGTTTTTTTGTGTTTAATGGCGATATACTTTCTTCACTTGACCTTACGGCAATGGTTTCCTTTCACAGGAAAAAAGAAGCTGATATTACAATATCTCTAACTCCTGTTGATGACCCGACATCTTATGGACTGGTTCTGACTGATGAAGAGAGCAGAGTTTTAGAATTTCTGGAAAAACCAGGCAAAGATGCTATTGTTACTAATTTGATAAATGCAGGCGTATATATTATAGAGCCCCATATAATGGAACTTGTGCCAGAAGGGAAGAGGTACTCCTTTGAGAGGGAACTATTTCCCGATGTTTTAAGTGAAGGCTACAGGGTTTTTGGTTATGTTTCAGATTGCTACTGGCTGGATGTGGGAACACCTCAAAAATATTTAAAAGCCCATCATGACATTTTATATAAAAAAATAAACTTTGAATTTCCAGGGGAAGAAGTAATGGAAAATATTTACATAGGGAAAGGGACAACCTATCTGCAGAAGAATTTTGTTGCCGGTCCTGTGGTAATTGGAAATGAGACGGAAATAGATGAAAATGCAAGGATAATGCCTCTTACCGTGATGGGGGACAGATGCTATATATCAGGAGGAACAGAAATATCCGGAAGTGTGATATTTAACAATTGCAAGATTGGTAAGAAGTGTTTTATAAAAAATTCTATAATTTCAAATAATGTTACAATTGACGACAATGTAATTATTGACGGGTGTTCAATAGTGGGTGATAATAGCAGGATTGGGAAAGGTAATATATTAAAAAATGGGATTAAGATTGGTATAAACTCTACTATATCTGATGGGCAGATTACTTTTTAGATAAAAAATTTACTGTTTTATTTTTTAAGTTTGAGAGGAGAAAAGCTATGGTAAAAGCACTTATAACAGGAATTACCGGGCAGGATGGCTCTTATCTGGCAGAATTTTTATTGGATAAAGGTTATGAGGTTTATGGTATGGTGAGGCGTTCATCAGTTGAAAATTTTGAGAGGATAGAGCATATAAAAGATAAATTAAAATTTGTCCAGGCAGATTTGCTTGATCAGCTGTCAATAATAGATGCCGTTAAAGAATCACAGCCCGATGAGATATACAATCTCGCAGCAATGTCTTTTGTACCAACATCATGGAAACAGCCGCTACTGACAGGAGAATTTACAGCGCTCGGGGTAACCAGGATGCTGGAAGCAGTAAGGCATATGAACAAAGATATAAAATTTTATCAGGCCTCCAGTTCTGAAATGTTCGGTAAAGTTAGAGAGGTTCCCCAGAATGAAAATACCCCTTTCTACCCCCGCAGCCCTTACGGTGTTGCTAAAGTATACGGCCATTATATGACCGTGAACTACAGAGAAAGTTATGATATTTTTGCATGCAGTGGTATACTTTTTAACCATGAATCCCCGAGACGTGGGCTCGAGTTTGTTACAAAAAAAATAACACACGGCGCAGCTATGATAAAGCTTGGACTGGCAGATAAGCTACTTCTGGGAAATCTTGATGCAAAAAGAGACTGGGGTTACGCAAAAGATTATGTTGAAGCTATGTGGCTGATGCTTCATCAGGACAAACCAGATGACTATGTTATCAGTACAGGGGAAACCCATTCGGTAAAAGAATGGGTTGAACTATCTTTTAAGTGCCTCGATCTTGACTGGGAAAAATATGTTGGTATTGATGAGAGGTATATAAGACCTGTGGATGTAGACCTTCTTGTAGGTGATTCGTCAAAGGCAAGAAAAATACTTGGATGGGCACCAAAAGTTAAATTTGAAGAGCTTATAAAAATTATGGTGGAATATGATTACAATAATTTGAAAAAACGGATTCAATAATAAAATAAAAAGTAAGAATTTATAAAAATAAAAAATATTAACAGGAGAGTTATTAAGGAAGTTGCTTAAAATGAAAGAAAAAATTATAAAGTTTGGAACCGATGGCTGGAGAGGCATAATAGCTGATGATTTTACAGTTGCCGGTGTGAGGACTGTATCGCAGGCAGTCAGTAATTATCTTAAGAAAAAAGTGCCCGCCAGCAGAAAGCCTTTTGTGGTACTGGGATATGACACAAGATTTCTTTCTGAAAGATTCGCCGGGGCATCAGCAGAAGTATTTGCGCTGAATGATATAATAGCGCATCTTTCTGATAGAATTATTACATCACCAATGCTTTCATATGCTGTTGTTGAAAAAAAAGCTGATCTTGGAATAATGATTACTGCCAGCCATAACCCTTATCAATATAATGGCTATAAAATTAAAGGGCCTTTTGGTGGTTCGGCCACCATGGATATAATAACGGAAATCGAAAAAGAAGTTGATGAAGTGCTGGAAAATACTGAAAAATATGATAAATTTTTAAGTACCTCAGAAAAGGGCATGGATTCTGTTATTAGAGCTGATTTCCTTACTGCTTATAGAGAGAATATTCTGGGAGAGGTAAATGGAGATATTATAAAAGGATTTGATTTTGGCCTGCTACTGGAACCAATGTATGGTGCAGCACAGGGTATATTCAGGGAAATTCTTGAGACTTTTAACCCCCGGAATCTTATAGAAATACATTCAATATTAAACCCGGCTTTTGGTGGTATAAATCCAGAACCTATAGGTGATAATCTTGCCGAAGCCAGAGAAATCCTGAAGGATAAAAAATGTAAGATGGCTATCTGTCTTGATGGCGACGGCGATAGAATTGCGCTTCTGGGAGAAGAGGGTAATTATATAAGCTCTCACCATGTTTATGCTATAGTCCTGTGGTATCTTGCCCGCATAAAGAAAGCAAAGGGAAGGGTCATAAAATCGGTAAATATGTCTTCAATAATTGATAAAATATGTGCTAAATATAATCTTGAGTTGATAGAAACTCCTGTAGGATTTAAGTATATAGCTGCAGAAATTTTAAAGGGCGGCGTTATTATGGGTGGCGAAGAAAGCGGTGGCCTCTGGGCAGGAGGAATATTACCGGAAAGAGATGGAATGCTGATGGGCCTTAGAGTTTTAGAGATTATATGCAGTCTTGGTATGAGTGTAAATCAAATTCTGGATGAGATCTATAATGAATTTGGATATTTTGTTTTTGATAGAATTGATTATAAAACCGGCCCTGCACAGAAAGAGAATCTAAAATCTCTTCTTGAAAAAGGCATTCCCGGAATTTTGAAAAATGCAGGCGCAGAGAAAGTCATAACGATTGATGGTTATAAATATATCATGGATGACGGGAGCTGGATAATGATAAGACCATCAGGGACCGAATCGGTTGTCAGGGTATATACTGAAGGAGAAAATGAGGAAAAAACAAAATACCTCCAGGAACTTGGTAAAAAAATAATAGATAGTGTTTCTTAAAAAGAGTAGAAAAAGAGTAAATCTCTTTAAAACGTAAACCTTTAAATAAGAGGCATTTAAAAAATATCCGGAAGATAAAATAAATTAAAATTATTTGAATAATAATATGCAGAATATGCAAAAAATAAAATGTAGAATTTTATAAAGAATTAAAAAGGCAGCTAGAAAGAAGGGTATATATTTATGAACATTTTAGATAATCTTCAAAAGATTAAGGAAATTGATAGCGGGGGAATGCTGGAGACCGAAGAGAAATTTTATCTGCAGCTTCTGGATGCCAGGAAAATTGCAGTTGAGGCTGATCTTGAAAAATTGAAAGGAGCAAATTTTAAAGGCATTGCTTTTTCAGGCATGGGTGGCTCAGGATTTACCGGAGATATTATTAAGGCTTTAATAAAGGATGATATTGATATACCTGTTGAGGTAGTAAAAGGATATAATCTGCCCTGTTTTATAAAAAAAGGCTGGCTTGTTATTCCTATAAGTTATTCAGGAAATACCGAAGAAACAATTTCTACGACAAACCAGGCGCTGGAACGGGAATGTGAGGTTGTGGGAATCTGTTCCGGTGGGGAACTGGAAAAAATTTGTGTAAATAATAATAAAACTGTAATAAAAATACCTTCAGGGATGCAGCCAAGAGGAGCAATTGGATACTTATTTTTTCCTGCATATCTTATGCTGAATAATCTGGGCATAATAAATGTTTCTGAGGAAGATATAGAAGAAGCTCTGGGTTTAATTAAAGAAAAAGCTGAACTTTATAGGAGAGAAACAGAGACCGATAAAAATCCTGCAAAAAAGCTGGCTCTACAGATTTCAGATAATCTTCCTATTGTATACGGACAGGAAGGAATACTGGGTGCAGTTGCCTATAGATTAAAATGTGAGATAAATGAAAATTCAAAAACTCCATGCTGGTGTAATGAGTTTCCAGAATTAAATCATAATGAAACTGTCGGCTGGGAGAGGCTGAAGGGCGTTACCGGGAAATTTATAATACTGATTTTAAGAGATGAAGATGAAAGCAGTAGAATCAAAGCTCGCATTGATATAACTTCAGGTCTGATTAAAGATAATGTAAGCACTATAGTGGATATACCGGTGGAAGGAAAGTCAAAGCTGGCAAAGGCGCTCTCAGGAATATATCTTGGAGATATAACCAGTGTGTACCTGGCGCTTTTGTTCGAAGTTAATCCGACTCCTGTGGAAAAAATAGAATCACTTAAAGCCGAACTTAAAAAAATAAAATAAAACAAAACAGAACAAAATAAAGCAAAAATCAAAAATTAACAATTGGAACGGGCGGGATGAATAAGTCCGGGAAGGAAAATATAATGGAATTTGATGTAAAGGATATTAATCTGGCAAAAGAAGGTAAAAATAAAATAGAATGGGCAGCAATAGAAATGCCGGTGCTCTCTAATATAAGGGCTGAATTTTCAAAAAAGAAGCCTTTAAAAGGCCTGACACTTGGAGCCTGCCTGCATGTTACTTCTGAAACTGCGAATCTTATGATTACTTTAAAAGAGGGGGGAGCAAATGTGGCTTTATGTGCTTCTAATCCCTTAAGCACCCAGGATGACGTTGCGGCTTCACTTGTTAAGGATTATGGAATAAGCGTATTTGCCATAAAAGGCGAGGACAATAAAACTTATTACAGGCATATAAACAGTGTTCTGGACACCCGGCCGCAAATTACAATGGACGATGGAGCAGATTTAATTTCAACTATTCACGTCCGCAGGAAAGAGCTGCTTGAAAATATATACGGGGGTACTGAAGAAACCACGACCGGAGTCATAAGACTTAAGAGCATGGAAAAGAATGGGGTTCTTTTCTATCCCGTCATTGCTGTAAATGATGCCAGAACAAAACACTTTTTTGACAATCGTTATGGAACAGGCCAGAGCACTATAGATGGAATATTAAGAGCGACAAATATTCTGCTTGCCGGTAAAAAGTTTGTGGTAGCCGGGTATGGCTGGTGCGGAAAAGGTGTGGCTGCAAGGGCGAAGGGCATGGGTGCCTCTGTTATTATACTTGAAGTTGATCCTATAAAAGCCCTGGAGGCTAAAATGGATGGGTTTGATGTTATGAATTCAATTGAAGCCGCAAAGGTAGGGGATATCTTCCTGTCGGTTACAGGTAATAAAAATGTAATAGGAAAAGATATAATAAAGAATTGTAAAGATAATGTAATTCTGGCTAATTCCGGGCACTTTGATGTTGAGATAGATTTAAATTATCTTAAATCAAACTGTAAATCAAAGAGAAAAGTAAGGCCTTTTGTTGAGGAATATCTGATGGAGGATGGCAGAAAGATATATGTACTTGCAGAAGGAAGGCTGGTAAACCTGAGTGCAGCAGAAGGGCATCCTGCAAGTGTAATGGATATGAGTTTTGCAAATCAGGCGTTGAGCGCAAAATATATTTTTACCAGTAATGAAAAACTTTCCAGAAAGGTTTATCCGGTTCCAGAGGAAATAGATAAAAAAATAGCAGAGTTGAAATTGAAAAGTATGGGGATTAGAATAGATAGACTGACACAGGAACAGGAGGAATATCTCAATTCATGGGAGATAGGAACATAGATTTTAGTAATTCTCCGAAAAGCTGCATATGTGCTCTCAAATGGGAAAATAATGCTCTAAAATTAATTGACCAGAGGAAGCTTCCTTTTAAGAAAGTTTATATAACCTGCAGGACTGCAGAATGTGTAGCCGGAGCTATTAAAGACATGGTTGTAAGAGGGGCTCCTGCAATAGGAGTTGCGGCTGCTTATGGCGTTGCACTGGCAGCATTAAATTTTAAAGGGGATGATAAAGAAAAATTTAAGATTTATATAAATGAAAAAATAGAATTGCTCGGAGGTACCAGACCAACAGGTGCAAATCTTTTCCTGGTGCTTGATAAAATGAAGAAAATTTTAAATGCAGGTAATAATTTAGAAGTTTGCAATATAAAGGATGAATTAATTAGAGAAGCCAGAGAAATTGAAAAGCATGAAATTGAAGTTAGTTGTAAAATAGGTCGAAACGGAGCAGAGATTTTTAAAAAAACGAATAGAACTAATAAGAAAATTAAAATTTTAACACACTGTAATGCAGGAGCTCTTGCTGCTCCGGGTTACGGAACAGCTCTTTCGGTGATAAGAAGGCTTTACGGAGAAGGGAAACTTGAAAATGTAATAGTGGATGAAACAAGGCCGGTTCTTCAGGGAGCCAGACTCACTGCGTGGGAACTTTCTCTGGATGATGTGCCCTTCTTTATAATAACTGACAGTATGGCAGGATATTTTATGTCAGGAGGATATGTTGATGCAGTACTGGTAGGAGCCGATAGAATAGCATTAAACGGGGATACTGCAAATAAAATAGGTACCCTGAGCTTATCCATTCTGGCAGGATTTTACAACATACCATTCTATGTTGCGGCACCCATTTCTACTATTGATATAAAGATAAAAAGTGGGGAGAATATACAGATAGAAAATAGAGACGAAAGAGAAGTAAGAGAGATTTCTGGAAAAATAATAATTCCTGAATCTATGCCGGTAAAAAATCCTGCT
>JAQVHC010000099.1 GCA_028696435.1 Actinomycetota bacterium
GAGCTGCCATTGTAGCCAGAGCTCTTGAGGAACCTTTAAAGCAAATCGCCGCAAATGCAGGTTTTGAGGGCTCGGTTGTTGTAGAGAATGTAAAGAAGATGGAACCCGGCGAGGGGCTGGATGCCTTAACCGGAAAGTATGTTAATATGGTAGATAGTGGAATTATAGACCCTGCAAAAGTTACAAGAAGCGCTCTGCAGAATGCCGCATCTATAGCAGCATTAATGCTTACAACTGAGGCAATTGTTGGTGAGATACCTGAGAAAGAGCAGCCAATGATGCCGGGAGGCGGTGGATACGGAGAAATGCCTCCGATGTAATAGTGGCGTAAGCCCATTAAAGGCGTTTACTTAAAGCTGTTTGTTTTAACATTTTTAGTAGTTTAAACAGATTGACGGAAAGTTAAAATGCTTGAATAAATAAGGCTGGCTTTAATATTAAAGCCAGCCTTATTTATATGGAATGCCTGAAAAACACCCTGGAGCTGAGAATAATCTTAACACCGGCTACAGCCCTCCTGACTATAAATTTAATCTTGTCAAAAAATAAAAATTACTTTTGAACCTTAGAGTAAATTTAACCCTAGCCCCATTTTATAAATTGAATAAATTTATAACTTATAGTAATATTTCTTTTATTATTATTATTTTACAGTAATCATTACAATAACAATTTGCAGCAACTATTGTGGTAAATTTTTAGCTTTTTATAGTTTTAGATTTTGTCTTTTAATTGTTCGTAAATTCATAGCTATATTCTCTAACATAATAATATAACAGACGAAATGGAGCGATATGGGTATTGAACTTTTTTATAGAGTTTTAATTGTAATTGGGGGATATCTTTTTGGTGCTATTCCAACTGCCTATATATTGTATAAAATAAAAAGAGGAGATGATATAAGGAAGTATGGAAGCGGAAATGTAGGCGGGACGAATGTTGCACGTACTCTTGGCGCTGGTTATGGTGCGTTGACAATAGTCCTTGATATGATAAAAGGCTTCATACCGATACTTATCCTTTATTTTATTTATCCTGCTGATTTAATACTTCTTTCTATTCTGTCCATTGCGGTTGTACTGGGTCATGATTTTCCTGTTTACATTAAATTTAAAGGAGGTAAAGGGATAGCTACTTCTTATGGAATGATTGCAGGTATAACACTGATTCCATTTGAAGGTATTGCTAAAAGTGTTACGTGGATAAAAATACTGCCACTGATTGTTATTATAGGAATCTGGATTATTGTTTTTGTAGTTTTCAGAATATCATCTCTCGCTTCGCTTTGCGGGGCACTGGCTACTCCTATTTCATTTTTTCTTACCGGGTATGCATTGCCGATAGTTATTGCATCAGTCTGCTGGTGTATACTTATTTTTATTACTCATAGAGAAAATATTAAAAGATTAATACGCAAAGAAGAAAAGAAGCTTAGTGAAAAAGAAAAAACTTAAGGGATAAGGGGAATAAATGGAAATTGAAATAGGCAAAGGGAAAACCGGAAGGGAAACTTACGGTTTTGACGAAGTATCAATAGTTCCGAGTAGAAGAACGAGGGATCCGGAAGATATTGACATTTCTGTTAATATTGGAGATTTCAAACTTGAGCTACCTGTGCTTGCATCGGCAATGGATGGAGTTGTGGATGTAAAATTTGCTATAGAAATGAGAAAGCTAGGAGGGCTTGCAGTACTTAATCTCGAAGGTCTGCAGTGCAGATATGAAAATGCAGATGAAGTTCTGGATAGAATTTCAAAATTTTCTAACGAAGAAGCTACTATAAAGATGCAGGAAATTTATCGCGAACCGGTAAAAGAGGAGCTGATTGTTAAAAGAGTAAAACAGATAAAGGAGAGTAGCGATATAGTCTGTGCCTCATTAACTCCTAAAAATGTTGAGAGGTACTATAAGATTGCTATAGATGCAGGTCTTGATATTCTGGTAATACAGGGAACTGTTGTCAGCGCCGAACATGTAAGTAAAACTAAAACACCTCTGGATTTAAAGAAATTTATTCCCGAATGCCCTGTTCCCGTAATAGTTGGGGGTTGTGCTTCATATTCTACCTCTCTTCACCTTATGCGTACAGGAGCAGTGGGTGTCCTTGTGGGAGTTGGCCCTGGTGCTGCCTGCACAACAAGGCAGGTTCTTGGAATCGGAGTTCCACAGGCGACTGCAATAGCTGATGCTGCAGCAGCAAGAATAAGACATCTTGAAGAGACCGGACAGTACTCACTTGTTATAGCAGATGGAGGGATGAGAACAGGAGGCGATATTGCAAAGGCCATTGCCTGCGGTGCGGACCTTGTTATGATAGGCTCGCCACTTTCAAGGGCTAAGGAAGCTCCAGGTAGAGGCTACCACTGGGGAATGGCTACATTTCATCCTGATCTGCCAAGAGGCACAAGAATTAAAACAGATGTCGTGGCCAGCCTGAAAGAAATACTTATAGGGCCGGCATTTGAGAACGACGGAACACTAAACCTTTTTGGGGCATTAAAAACTTCTATGGCTACATGCGGATATGAGAATATAAAAGACTTTCAAAAAGCTGAAGTTATAGTTGCGCCATCTATAAAAACAGAGGGCAAACTTCACCAGCAGCAGCAAAGAGTAGGGATGGGGTCCTAGCATGGATAATGTACCCGTTATAGATTTTGGGGGCCAGTATAGCCAGCTTATTACAAAAAGAATAAGAGAGTTGCGTGTTTATTCTGAGCTTATTCCTTATGATATAGATATTAAAAAGATAAAAGAAAAGAATCCTTCCGGATTAATATTATCAGGCTCGCCATATAGTATCCTTTCAGACAGAGAGAAAGCTCCTTCGATTGATAAGGAAATTTTTTCGCTCGGCATACCTGTGCTTGGAATATGCTATGGAATGCAGCTAATTTCAAAAATATTTGGTGGAGAAGTTGCTTCAACAGAAAAGAACGAATATGGTAAAACTAAAGTAAAACTTGATTTAAAATCTTCTCTTTTTAAAGATTTAAAGCCAGTGGAGATTTGCTGGATGAGCTATAAAGACATTGTAGTAAAGGCTCCTCCGGGTTTTAATATAATAGCCTCAACCCGGAATCTTCCTATTGCCGGTATAGAAAAACCAGAAGAAAAAATTTATGGAATACAATTTCATCCTGAGGTGTCACATACTCCTTCCGGTATGGATATACTTAAAAATTTTTTATTTGAAATCTGTGGATGCCTTCCTTCATGGACAACTGTGTCAATTATCGAACAGCAAATAAAAAAAATAAAAGAAGAGGTAAAAGGAGGAAGAGTTATATGTGGATTGAGCGGAGGTGTTGATTCTTCTGTCGCTGCTGTTCTTGTAAATAAGGCAGTTGGCGATAAGCTCACATGTATTTTTGTTGACCATGGTCTTCTACGTAAGGGAGAAGCGGAGAAAGTAGTAGAAACATTCAGGGAAAACTTTAAAATTAATCTTACACACAGGGATGCCAGTGATAGATTCCTCAGTAAACTGGTTGGAGTTACTGAACCCGAGAAGAAAAGAAAAATAATAGGAAATGAATTTATAAGGATATTCGAAGAGGAAGCATCGAAAATAAAAGATGCAAATTATCTGGTGCAGGGGACACTCTATTCTGATGTTATAGAGAGCGGAACAAAAAATGCAGCAAGAATAAAATCACACCATAATGTCGGAGGACTTCCCGAGGATATGAAACTTAAATTGATTGAACCTTTAAGGTTTCTATTCAAGGACGAGATAAGGAAGATGGGAATAGAGCTGGGACTTCCCGATGAGATAGTATGGAGGCAGCCTTTTCCAGGGCCAGGCCTTGCGATCAGAATAATTGGCGAGGTAACGAAAGAAAAAATTAAAATACTTCAGGACGCTGATGAGATTGTAGTTGAAGAAATCAAAAGGGCAGGATTATACAAAAATATATGGCAGTCTTTTGCGATTTTGCCTGATATTAAGAGTGTAGGAGTAATGGATGATAAAAGGACTTACTTGTATCCTATAGTGATAAGGGCGGTAAGCAGTCAGGACGCAATGACTGCTGATTGGGTAAGGCTTCCCTATAAAGTGCTGGAACGAATGAGTACCAGAATTGTAAATGAGGTTGAAGGAGTAAACAGAGTGGTATATGATATAAGTTCAAAACCGCCAAGTACGATTGAATGGGAATAAATTTAAAATGTTAAAGGAGCACCTATGAAAAGTGAAAATGATTTTAAGGAAAAATTAAATAAATATAGAGAAGAAATTGATGAAATTGATAAAAATATAGTGGACCTTCTAAATAAAAGGGCTGTCGTTGTAATGGAAATAAAAAAATTAAAAGAAGAAAGAAATATCCCGCTGTATGATGCCAGAAGAGAGGATGAACTCCTTGAAAATATTATCAAGTATAATAAAGGACCTCTTTATAGTGATAATATTTCCCAGATTTTTGAATGTATATTAAGAAATGTCCAGGTTCTTAAAAAGGATGAAAACCTTTAAGGGACTTTCAAATTATTAAGTTTTACCTGATTTTAATAATAAGAAAATCCATAATAATAAGAAAAGCTAATTAGAAAAATCCAGAATCATTCATATTATTTTGTTATATAATGTAGTTAAGCAAAGCAAAGAAAGAAATATATAATGGAAGATAAAAAAGAAAAAATAGAAAAGAATAAGAACAGAAATAGTAATAAAGTTGACCCGGAAAGTGATGAGAATCTAATAAAAGAAGG
>JAQVHC010000100.1 GCA_028696435.1 Actinomycetota bacterium
ATCAAAAAATGTGTTTTTCCCATCTTGTTTTCCTAACATTGGTTAACCTCCAAAGGAAAGATTTAACTGAAAATACTAATAATATATTACCAAGTTAGTTTGACTATGTCAAGATAAATAGCTATTTTTATTGATATAATTTCAATAAAATTGTTATATTAATTAGATATAAAATCCAATTAAATGAAATACTTTTTCAGAGGTCTCACACAAAAAGATTGACAATACCGAAATTATTAGTAGTGATACAATAAATAAAGAAAATACTCTTTTAATCATCACTACCCCCTTTGTGTAGCTTTTAAACTTTCATTTAAATCCTAATAAGCTTTAAAAATAAATTTAACATTTTTAAGTAGTTGTCGAGTAGAGCACATAGTTACACAATGGTTTAATGCAACTATGTGCCCCCTCACAGAACCCGCCGTGCGGTTTTCCCGCAACAGGCTCTTAAATCTCATTCACTAAATTACAGCATAAGGATGATAGGTCTGCTGTAATTTTAGATATAAGGGTAAGTTTCGTTTCCATAAAATTACCTCCTTAAGTTCATAGACTTAATTATGTTTCTCTTATCCCTTTACATAAGATTTTGGTTTCCTTCGGGTAGATTTAATTCTTCACAGGACATTACTCCTGCTACACCCCTACTATGAAACCATCCGACTTTCAGATAGTTATTTCTCCATCCTCATCTTTTTTAAACTTGTTTGGAGATATTCCTGATAGTTTTATTTTATTACTCTGTATACTAATCAGGAAAACTATCTGAATCTCCCAAGTTCCTGTAGTCTCCATTCGATATAATACCATGGTCTCAGACACCGAAGGAGTTACTGACTTCTTGCATTAACGAAATCAGTAATATTGTCTTCCAGCATGTGTAAACTGTCGACCTCCTTACTAATATTAATTTCGGTGCTCAATCCCTTCACTTTCGTTACGGTCTTATACCTCCTATCTGTTGGCTTCACTTGATTTGTTACCTCATCAAGTGCAACATAAGTGATAGGCTGTTTGCTAAACATTACCTATACTGGACTTCAACCAGTAAGAGACTACAAGCTTCGCTTGGCGCACATACAAAATATAATATTTATTTTTAAAAATTCGATGTTAAATTTTGTTTAAAAAAATAATTCTAAATGAACTATAAAATTTTCTTTTATATATTCAGCTATGTAAGATGTAAAAGTTTTATGGGGAATCCATAGTAACTGTCATCCCTGCTTTTTTCTTTCTTTTTTTATGTTAGAAGAAGGAATATACATTGGATTCCAAATCAAGTTAGGAATGGCAAAGAGTAAGCTAAAATCCACTCTTTACCTACATACTGGTCTTAAATTTTAAATTAATCCTCTTTCTTCAAGAAACTCCCTTGCTATTTGAGAATGATCAATCCCTAATTCATCAGCCTTATAATTCATATCAATCATATCATCAGGTGTTATCAAGCCACTTAGTTTACCAATTACTTCCCTTAATTCAGGATATTTATCAAGTAATTCAATTTTTGCAACTACTGCACAATCATATGGAGGAAAGAAGTTTTTATCATCTTCTAATACTTTTAAATCATAACTTTTAATCTTAGAATCAGTTGAATAGGCACAGATAACTTCGACTTGATCATTTCTTATAGCTTCATAAGTTAGTGCTATTTCCATTGAGAATACTTTCTTAAATTCCATCCCATACCAATCTATGAATGCAGGATAACCATCAATTGGTCTTTCTAACCATGTTGTATCACAAGCAAGTCTTAAATTATTAGCAACAGGCATTAAATCTGAAATTTTTAGAATGTTATTTTCCTCAGCAAATTCATTTTTAACTGCGAGACAATATGTATTCTCAAAACCTAATTGTGGAAACCATTCTTGATTCCATCTTTTCTTAAATTCTTCTTTGACTATTTTATAAACTTCTTCTTTATCTCGAATTATTTCAGTTTTACCAAGTGAGCCTGCAAATTCCGTCCCTGTATATCTAACTGACAGCTGAATTTCATTGTTAAGCATTGCTTCGTGCACAGTAGCAGATGCAGCAAGACCACTAATATGTTCAACTTTTAGATCTGTATTTTCCTCGATTAATGCTTTGACCATTTCAGCAATAATTTTAGGTTCGCTATAAGTTTGTGAGCCTATTTTTATTACTTCTTCTTTTGGTGATGTGCAACCAGTAAATGTAAACGCAACTACAAAAGTAAACAACAAAAATAAAACAAGAAGAAAATTAAACTTCTTAAACATAATAAAACCTCCCTAAATTAATTTATCTTTTATTAATTCTAAGACCTTTTGGGGTAATGATTTTTTCTAAATATTCCAGCAAATACTCTGCGATAATTGCCATAATTGCTGCCGGTATTGCTCCTGACAAAACACGCCTCATATTGCTCATCCCTAATCCCGAAACTATAAGTACACCCAAGCCACCACCACCTATAAAAGCAGCCAATGTCGCCCATCCTATTATAACAACAATAGCTGTTCTAATGCCTGCCATAATAACAGGGAATGCTATAGGTAATTCTACATATGTTAAAAGTTGAAAACCTGTCATACCCATACCTTTACCTGCCTCTAATAGACCTTGACTTACTCCTTTTATTCCAGCATACGTATTTCGCAAAATTGGAAGAAGTGAATAGAGGAATAGAGCAACAATAGCTGGTCTATTACCAAGTCCAAACAATGGAATCATAAAAATAAGTAGAGCTAATCCAGGTATTGTTTCTATAGCACCAATAATGCCCAGGATGGGGCGTGATATACTTTCCTTTCTTGTAAGAAGAATACCGAGAGGGATAGCAACACACATTGCAATCAAAACTGGAACAATTACAAGATATATATGTTCTAATGAAAGCTTTGATATTTCATTTATATGAGAAATAAAGTATTCGTAAAGACTTAAAAATGTTATTTCTCTCATTCCTTTTTCTCTCCCTCTTCAATCCAGATATGATCGAGAAGAATGTCTACAAGGCTTGCTCTGGTTATAAGTCCCTTTAATTTTTTTTGATCATCAACTACAGGTAAATATTCTATTCTTGCATCAGCCATAATTTTAACAGCTTCTCTCATTGTTTGATTTTCGCCTATAGTAGAAGATGTTGTCATTATATTTTCAACAGATTTACCTTTCTCCTCAATATTCTCTTGCAATTTTCTTAAAGTAACAATTCCAAGGAATTTATGATCAGAATCAACTACGATTAATCCATTTACATGCCTTGATTTCATTCTTTGAAGAGCTTCAGCTAATCCTTGTCTTGGTCTTATAGTTATGGGGTCAGTATACATTACTTCATTTACTAATACTTCATCAGGTGATCGTGTAAGTCTATCTTTACCTATAAAATCCTTTACAAATGAGTCAGCAGGTGATCGCAAGATCATATCCGGTGTATCAATCTGGACAATTTTACCACTTCGCATAAGAACAATTCTATCAGCCATTTTCAGCGCCTCATCCATATCATGTGTAACAAAAATTATTGTTTTATGAAGCTTTTCCTGAAGATTTTTAAATTCATCCTGAAGTTGGGATCTTGTTATTGGATCAAGAGAACCAAAAGGTTCATCCATAAGGATTATATCAACATCTGCAGCTAAAGCCCTTAAAACTCCTATACGCTGTTGTTGACCACCACTTAACTCAGCTGGATAACGTTTTGCATAAATTTTAGGGTTCATAGCAACGAGATTTAATAGTTCATAGGCTCTTTCTCTTCTCCTTTTTGGGGGCCACCCTAAAAGCTTTGGAACTACTGTTATATTATCCTCAACTGACATATGCGGAAACAGAGCAATTTCTTGAATAACATACCCTATAGACCTTCTCAAATCTACCGGATTGATTTTATCAGTATCTTCACCCTTAACATAAATTTTTCCAGAAGTAGGTTTAATAAGTCTGTTTGTCATTTTTAGAGTGGTAGTTTTTCCACAACCACTTGGTCCAATTAAAATTATTAATTCTCCCTTATTTACCTCAAGATTAAAATCTATGACAGCTTTATGGTTCCCATACTTTTTGTTGATATTTTGGTAATTAATAATTACTTCTTCAGAAGATGACATAAAACCTCCAATCTGAAGATAAATCTATTCATTATATTAATTATAATATTTAATCTCATTTATGCAACATGCCTACATGTTGCAACTTACCCCTATGCTTTTATTGATAATATCAATTATGTGAATAAATATTCCTAATAAATATGTATCTCCGACAGTAACATTTAGGAAAAACAAAAGGGGCAGGACAGAATGACAATATACTCTTGTCATCCTTGACCTGATCAAGGATCCACTCTTCTTTCTTTTTTATGTCTTCTTTTGTCATTCTCAGCTTGATCCTCTTTATCATTCCTGCGAAAGCAGGAATCCATAAGTAACTTTCATTTCCGAAATCTTCTATCGGGAATCCACTCTTCTCTTTCATACATAGAGTATACAAAGAAATTTGCCAAAATTATATTAAATCATATATTATCATATTAGCAAAATATAAACCTTTATTAGAGGGTAATAAATGGCATATATTACTAACCAAAAATTGTTTCTTTCTGAGATAATTAACAATATATTACCACTTTCAGAGAGTCTTAAAATTCTTGTTGGATATTTCTACTTTTCAGGATTTGAGCAAATTTATAAA
>JAQVHC010000101.1 GCA_028696435.1 Actinomycetota bacterium
AGCAGCACCGATGCTTATCCACCATATAAACCAGTAAGGATTCATAAGGCTTATAAGGATACCCTGAAATACCACATTAATAGTTGACTTACGGTTAATTGTTTTCTCCTTTAATACAGATCTAAAGTCTATAGTGGTCTTCTTTCTAAGAATTGATATTATGATATCAATTCCCATATAAAGCAGAAAAGCACCCCCGAGGATTCCTATTATTTTTGCAATAAGAGGATTATCAAGGAATTTTAGTATACCTGTAAAAAAGCATATAACAACTAACAGTTCAAGAAGTGAATGTCCCAGCACTATAAAAAAAGAAGTCCAGAAGCCTTTTTTTGAAACGCTGCTAATTACAAGTGTAAGCATGGGGCCGGGAGTAAGTGCTCCAGAAAAAGCAACAACCATAGAACCTATAAAAATTTCAATGATTTCATTCATACCTTAATTATTTTGTTTATCAATTATTCTATTGACATTCTGCAATAACTTTATTTTCAAGTTTTCCTATTTTTTCAATTTCACAAATTACAGTGTCTCCGGGCTCGAGAAGCTTTTTCTGTTTCATAAAAACCCCTACCCCTGATGGGGTTCCGGTAGAGATAAGATCTCCTTCCCTTAGTGTAATCGACTTTGAAATAAATGATATAAGCTCATAAACACCAAATATCATATCCGAAGTATTTCCGTTCTGTCTGAGTTCGCCATTTACATAAGATTTCAGTTTGAGATTCCCGGGGTCCGGTATCTTACTTTTATCGACAATAACAGGACCTATAGGTCCGAAAGTATCAAAACTTTTTGCCCGGTACCACTGTGACTCATTTTTCTGAACATCTCTGGCCGTAACATCATTCATTATAGTATATCCATAAATGTAATCTGATACAGCGCTTTCAGGAACGTTTTTCATTTTCTTCCCTATTACCACGGCAAGTTCTACCTCATAATCAAGTTCCTTAACTTCTGAAGGACATATTATGTACTCCTTATCTTTTATGATGCAACTATTTGCTTTTGAAAAAAGTACTGGCTTATCCGGAAACCGGCCATCCTGTTCTTTGATATGTGATTTGTAGTTCATTCCGACACAAATTATTTTGCCGGGGATATATGTATTAATATTAATTTTAGGTGTTTTAAGTAGCATTATTTCTACCTCTGTGGTTATTATTCATTGTTATTATGTTATCATTTCCTGTATATATAGGAATTCTTTCGAAATTTTTTTCTGATAATTTTCTTATAAGTTATATAAAGTAGCAATATAGCAATACACCTGTAAAAGTCAATAAAAAGTCAATAAAAAGTCAACGAAACATTTTTCTAAGAACTTCTATTTCTCGAATTTTTTGGATTGTAATATTGAGAGTATGTTATTATAGTAATATAATATCTTGTTATTATTAAGCGCTATTTTTATTGGAAAATTAATTAAAGGTGATAGAGTTGAAATTTGTAGATTATAAATGCAAGGATTGCGAAAGTATTACCGAAGTAGTCGTTACTGGAGATAATAACACTGTGATAAAATGCAGTAAATGCGGAAGTAAAAATATGGTAAGGGTGTTTTCCCCCGTTGGATTTAAAGCATCTGGCGGTTCTGGGCAAGAGGGAGAAGAAGATTATTCTGACAGCTCCTCTAGCTCCTCTGCATGCAGTAGTTGCATGGGTGGAGACTGCAGCACCTGCTTTGGCAGTAAGTAGTAAAAAGCCTTCAGGTAAAATTATGGCTATAAAAAAAGAGAAATCCTTAAGATAGTAAAAGATAGTAATAATTAGTATGGTATATAATTAATATGGCATATAGCATTTGATGTTTTTGGGTTAAAATTTTTTTTTAGAGTTTTTATCAAGTGCATTCTCGTAGGACTGGTCTTGTGGGTGTGGTATGTTATAGCATTATTATAGCATGATGGTATTTTATTAATTGTCAAAATTGTTAATGTTAAAATTGTTAATTGACAAATTTGTTAGTTAATTATAGTTAATCAAATTGCAAGATGGCTATATTAGAAATAAAAAATTTGAATTTATCTTTAAATGGAAGCCTTATACTCAGTAATGTAAATATAAGTTTTTCTGAGGGGTATATTCATGCTATTGTAGGCCCAAATGGAGCTGGCAAGACCACTCTTGGCTATGTGATAATGGGAATTGAAGGGTTTAGAAATTTTGATGGGGATATTTTATTTAAAGGTGAATCAATTAAGAATCTTAATGTAACTGAAAGAGCCAGAAAGGGAATAACACTTGCCTGGCAGGAACCTGCAAGGTTTGAAGGACTGACTGTGGAAAAATTTATTATGTCCTCAGCCAGAGTAAAGAATCCCGGGATTGTCAGGGAAGTACTGATAAAAGTTGGAATGGAACCAGAAGAATATGTTAACAGGGCTGTTGACGAAACTTTAAGCGGTGGTGAAAGAAAAAAAATTGAACTTGCTTCTATACTTGCAATGAAACCTTCTCTTGTCATTCTTGATGAACCTGATTCAGGAATAGATATTTCCTCTATCGAAAATATATTTGAAGCTATAAAGTTTTTAAAATCAAATGGTACTACGATAATATTAATTACCCATAGTTTAGCTGTACTGAGACATGCTGAGCAGGCCTTCCTTTTATGTAATGGTTGTGTACTTAGAGAAGGAAGTGTTAATGAAATCATTAAATATTTTGGTAAAAAGTGTCTTCCCTGTGTTCACAAAAACAAACCTGAAGAACCGGAAGACTTTGATTTGAGGACAGATGAGGTTAAGATTAAATAATAAAAGTTCTAAGAATGGTAAACAAAAACAAAAAAGAAGATGGGCAGGCTATGGTAATAAAAAATGACGAACTTTATTCAATAGCAAGAATAGCAAACATAGATTTTGCACTCCGTGATCCAAACACTGCAAGACTAATAATCAATAAAGATAGAGTAATTGAAGCAAAAACTGTTGAAGGGCTTACTGTTAATTCTGAGGGAATAAAAGACGGAGTTAAAATAAGTATTTTTCTTGCTCCAGAAACAAAGGTAGAGAATCCGGTTCATCTTTGTTTTGGGGTTACTCATAAAAAAGCTATTCAGAGAATAGTGCTTGACATAGAGATTGGTAAAAATTCACAAATTGTTATTTTCTCCCACTGTGTTTTCCCAAACGCTATAGATGTAAAGCATATAATGGATGCAAATATAAGGATAGGTAAAGGAGCAAAGTATTCTTATCTTGAGAGGCATGTGCACAGCGAAGAGGGAGGGATAACTGTTATTCCAAAATCAAGGATTGCTCTTAAAGAGGGGGCAAGGCTAAAAACAGAATTCGAGTTATTAAGCGGCAGGGTTGGTAAAATAGATATGGATTACGAAACTGTATCTGAAAAGAACTCTGTCATGGAAATGACTGCAAAAATAGATGGGAAAGGGAAAGATGTTATAAAGATAAGAGAAGTTGGTAACCTTGTAGGTGAAGGCTCAAGAGGAGTTCTTACCTCAAGGGTAGCTGTAAGAGATAAGGCCAGCGCTGAGATATATAATAAGCTTGTGGCTACTGCACCTTACGTAAGAGGTCATGTAGATTGTAAAGAGATAATTCAGGGAGATGCTGTAGCAAGTGCAATCCCTATAGTTGAAGTAGCAAACCCAAAAGCACGCATAACCCATGAGGCATCTATTGGAAGTGTAGATGCCAAACAACTTCAGACGCTAATGTCACGGGGATTAACTGAAGAAGAAGCAACAGCTTTGATAATAGAAGGCCTCCTTGGTTAAGCTAACTTGAAAGAGTAGTGGAGTGCATAAACAGAATTAAGATTTGAAATTAAAATTAATAATTTAATAAATATTTTTCTTATTTTCCGTATTATTTCCATAGATTAATTTTACAACATCCAGAATTTTTTCTACTCTATTTTGTTTTATTGATAAAAGTCTTGCCAGACTATCTACTTTAAAATTTAAAAGATCTTTTACTAAAATGATATTTGAATCAAAAAGTCTTTCCTTTTGCTTTTCTGTAATTACTGGCAGAATGTTTACAGGATAGAGCTTTTTTGATTCAATATAATATTGAAGATTTTCATCTTCCGGATACTGCCATGCCATAACTTTTAAACCCACACAACAGGCATATTTAATTGCATCTGATGTGCATTTTGTATTTGTAATCAGCCATGCCTTAAACTTACTGTCTGTTGATTCGTTATTTTTTACATGAGCTTTACTTATATCCATAAATCTGCTGTTTAAATAAAGAGTGGTTTTCACATCTGATTTTGTGCCAGGTGAGTTATGATATTTACACTCAATTAAATAAGTTGTATCTCCCTTTTTTGCCACAACATCAACCTCGTGTTCAATACAATAGCCTTTTATAATTTGTCCTACTTCTGCAATGTAGCCGTATTCTCTTAAAATTTTTGCAATATATTGCTCAAAAACAAATCCGTCAGGTCCCATATCCATAACAGCTTTTTTGAGGGAATATCTTATTGCTGCTTTTGGCTCAATTTTTTCCAGTTGATGAAGAGCTCTGTTATAAATCTGTGCAGTGGTCATATTATTTTTTATTGCTCTGGTAAGCTCTTTTGCGGTACGGGTGGCTATTTCCTCTGAAGCACCAGCTTTTATAAGTGATAGTTTTACTTTTTCTTCACTGTATGGTTCTGCAGTACCATCTGATTTAATAAT
>JAQVHC010000012.1 GCA_028696435.1 Actinomycetota bacterium
TGGCAAAAGAAAAAATCCTACCTGTGATAGGAATGGGTGGTATTTTTAGTGTTGAAGATGCTCTGGAGTTTCTGATAGCAGGAGCAAGCGCAGTTGGAATAGGGACAGCAAATTTTATTAAATATGATACAGGAGTAACAATAATAGAGGGCTTAAAAGAATATCTTAAAGAGAGGAAAATTCACGATATTAATGAAATAATAGGAAGGCTTGAAGTTTGAAAGAAATAAAGCTAAAAAGAAGCTGGTTATCACCAAAAGATAGATTGATTATAAGTATCGATGTAAGCACCAGAAAAGAAGCTATAAACCTCTGTAAAAAAATTTCCGGGGGTGTAACAACTTTAAAGATAGGACTGGAGTTGCTATATAGTGCAGGGTTGGGCATTATTGATACTATAAAAAGTTTTGGCTACAGGGTAATGCTTGACGCAAAACTACTGGACATACCCAACACCATAAGTGGTGCTGCGAGAGCCATAACAGAACTCGGGGTAAATGCTGTAACCATACATTCTACAGGAGGTAAACAAATGCTTGTAAGCGCGGCAGAAGCTGTTGAAGAAAAGGCAAGATTGGAAGCCAGAATAAAACCCCTCCTTTTTGCAGTAACGGTTCTTACGAGTCTTGATAATGAAGATCTTGAGTCCATTGGATTTAAGGAGGATTTTTCCAGATCGGTTTTAAATTTGTCAAAAGTTGCAGTAGAATCCGGAATGGATGGAATAATTTGTTCTCCCAATGAGGTGGAAGTTGTGCGGAGGTTGCTGGGAAATGATTTTTATATTGCTACTCCTGGAGTAAGACTGCCCGGAGATTCAGCCAATGACCAGAAGAGAATAAATACTCCGGCGGAAGCAATATCAAAAGGAGCTGATTTTATAATTGTGGGTCGTTCTATAACTGCCAGGGAAGATATAGAAGAAGTTATAGGTCATTATATCAAAGAAATAGAAAGGGCAATAAATATTAATGATCGAAGTTGTTAGCCAGATTGAAGGACTGGATGTATTTAAGATTTTAAAAGATACTGGTTCTGTGATGGAAGGCCATTTTGAATTAAGCTCTGGATATCACAGTAATTATTATCTTCAATGTGCAAAGCTTCTGCGATATCCCGATATTACATATAAACTTGCAGGAGAGGCTATTAATCTGGTAGGAAGGAATATTGATATTAAAAAGATAGATACAATAATATCACCTGCAATTGGTGGAATATTATGGGGCTATATGCTCGCATACAGGGTGGGCTGTAAAATGATTTTTACTGAACGAATAAATAAAGATATGGAACTCAGACGGGGCTTTGAAATTGAAAATGATAAAGAAGTTATTATTGCTGAGGATGTTATCACAACAGGCGGTTCGGTAAAAGAAGTTATAGAGATATGTAAAAGCTATGGTGCAAATATAAAGGCAATAATCAGTATAGTAGACCGTTCAAGTAACTTGAAATTCGAATATCCATATTATTATTTAATCAAACTCAATATAAAAAATTATTCTCCTTCTGAATGCAGACTCTGTATGGAGAAACACCCTCTAACGTATCCAGGAAGCAGGAAAAAGCTATAGGAACTATAATAAATTGATTGAAAGAGTTGATATTGAATATATATATTTGTATACTTTAATTTATACATTTTCTTTTAAAGCAAAGGATGCTGCATGACTTTTAGTAATTTAAGTGAAAGCGATCGTGATAAAAGTCTAAAAAAAGCCAGACAGGTGAGAAAGAAGCGGGCTGAAATAAAAAGCCAGCTTAAAAAAGGGGAAATAGATATAAAAAAACTTTTTAACGATAAGGAACTTTTTGAAGAATATATTATTAATATGAAGGTTCTGGATCTGGTGAGTGCGCTTCCCGGGAATGGAAGAGTGAATGCATTAAAAATTCTTAATGATTTAAACATAAATAAGAATAAAAAAGTAGGCGGGCTGGGAAAGAATCAAAAGCGTAATTTTTACCGGTTTTTTAATATTGATTAAATTGATATATCTTTAAAATATTTTTTGGTATGAGGGGGAAATTATTTATAATATCGGGACCATCAGGTTCAGGTAAAAGCTGCCTGGTTGATGACATAATAAAAGAATCGAATAATTTTGTCAGATCTGTTTCAGTTACCACAAGGCCCAGAAGGGAGAATGAAATTGACGGATGCCATTACCATTTTATAAGTGAAGAAGAATTTGAAAAACTTATAAAGGAGGACATGCTGCTGGAGTGGGCATCTTATGCAGGTTATCTGTACGGAACTCCTGTAAAATTTGTTGAGGACAATTTAAATGGAGGCAGGAATGTCATTCTGGTTATTGAAACACAGGGTGCGATGCAGGTCAAAAGTAAGATGAAGGATGCTTTTCTTATTTTTATTACAACAACTTCGATAGACGAACTCAGGAAAAGAATTAAAAAGAGAGGCACAGAATCACAGGAGGAAATAGATAAAAGAATTAAAATTGCACAAAAGGAATTAGAGTGTATGAAATATTATGATTGCATTATTGTAAATAATAATTATAATGAAGCACTGCTAAATTTAAAGAAAATTTTAAATGCTTGATTTTAAAAAGGAGCCATGATCAAAGGTGAAAGTACAGTATATTGATGAGTACAAAAATGTTATAGACAGCAAATATAAATTATGTATAGCAGCAGCTAAAAGGGCCAGAGAACTCGGTGAATATCTTTCAGCACAGAAAAATATGGAGAGAATAAATGTGATAAAACCTCTGGTTGATATAGAGTCCCATGATCCTCTGGAGATTGCCTTTAACGAAATAAAAGAAGGGAAAGTAATTTTCGTGAAGAAGAAGGAATCTGTATAAATTTGAATCCGGACACATCAATTTTTTTAAAAAAAAAGATAGTTCTTGGCATTACAGCGTCAATTGCTGCTTTTAAAGCAGCATCAATATGCAGTAAGTTAACCGGTATGGGGGCTGATGTAGTTCCAGTAATGACTCCCGGTGCTCTCAATTTTATAAACCCTATTACCTTTAGTTCTATTTCTGGCAACAGGACAATTGTAGAACAGTTTCAAAACCAGAAAAGAATTTATCATATTTCACTCTCTCATAGTGCGGATATTTTTTTAATTGCTCCAGCTTCAGCAAATACCATTTCAAAAATATCTTATGGTATAGGTGATAATTTTCTGACGACGTCGGTAATATCTGCAAAGTGTCCTGTTTTAATAGCTCCTGCTATGAATGAAAGTATGTATCTTGACCCTATAATTAATGAGAATATAACAAGACTGAAAGAGAGTGGAAAGTTTTTTTTTGTCGGGCCTGGAAGTGGTAAACTTGCGTGTGGCGAAGAAGGAATCGGAAGGCTTGAGAATGAAGACACGATAATTGAAAAACTTGGTGAACTGCTTGATTATAGTAATGATTTAAAAGGTAAAAGAATTATTATAACTGCGGGAGGAACAAGGGAATTTATAGATACTGTAAGGTATATTTCTAACAGGTCCAGTGGGAAAATGGGTTATGCACTTGCTGCGGAAGCATATTTTAGAGGAGCCCGCGAGGTTATACTTATAAGTACTGTAAAAAACCTGCCTCCTCCTTATGGGGTGAAACTTGAATATGTTGAAAATACTGAAGAGATGAAAGAATCTCTTTTTAAATATTCCAGTGACGTTGATATTATAATAATGGCAGCGGCTATAAGCGACATAGTTCCTGTTAAAAAATATGATTTCAAGCTAAAGAAGAAAGATGACATATTATCAAAAATAGAATTTAAGGAAAACGATGATATTCTCAAACTACTGGGAGAGAGGAAAAGAGAAGGCCAGTATATTGTAGGTTTTGCAGCAGAGAGTGGCTATGATATAGCGAGTATTATAGAAAAAATAAGAGAGAAGAATGCAGATATGATTGTTGCAAATGATATATCCAGAGAAGGAATCGGGATGGAAAGTGATTTTAATGAAGTCGATATAGTAAAGCAGGATGGGTCCTGCAGGAAACTGGAGAAGAATAAGAAAAGAATTATTGCCCGGGGTATCTGGGATGAAATTATTAAAAGTTTAAATAAATTATAAACGATTGGTGGGAGTAGCAATGTTAAAGAAAAAAGATTTTTTATTTACTTCTGAATCAGTGACCGAGGGGCATCCGGATAAAATGGCCGATCAGATTTCTGATGCAATTCTTGATGCTATAATAGCAGATGACCCTCAGTGTAGAGTTGCTATTGAGACCATGCTTAAAACCGGGCTGGTATTTGTAGCCGGAGAAGTAACAACATCTACTTATGTAGAAATACCTGATATAGTAAGAGAAGTTATTAAAAATATAGGGTACACCAGGGCAAAATATGGCTTTGACTATGAAACATGTGGTGTTATTACTTCAATAGGTAAACAGTCTCCTAATATAGCGCAGGGAGTAAATAGTGCTTATGAATCAAGGACCGGGAATGGTTATGAAAATGAATTTGATACGCAGGGTGCTGGAGATCAGGGAATGATGTTCGGCTATGCCTGTAATGAGACCGAAGATTTAATGCCTCTTCCCATACAGCTTGCTCATAAATTAGCACGTCGATTATCTGAAGTCAGAAAAGCTGGAATTTTATCATATCTCAGACCTGATGGCAAAACACAGGTAACTGTAAGATATGTAAACAATAAACCTGTTTCAGTTGAAACGATTGTAATATCTGCACAGCATAAGCCGGATATAGATATTGAATCCCAGATTAAACCTGATATGAAAGAATTTGTAATAAAGCCGGTTATCCCGGAAGAATATATCAGTAAAAATTTAAAGTTGTTTGTAAATCCAACCGGTGAGTTTACGATAGGTGGTCCCATGGGTGATACAGGAGTTACAGGTAGAAAAATAATCATAGATACCTATGGTGGAATGGCAAGACACGGAGGGGGGAGTTTCTCCGGGAAAGATCCGACTAAAGTTGATAGGTCAGCTACTTATGCAGCAAGATACGTTGCAAAAAATCTTGTAGCCAGTGGAGTTGCTGATAGGCTTGAAATAGAAATTGCCTATGCTATAGGTGTTGCTCATCCAGTATCAATTATGATAGATACATTTAATACAGAGAAAGTCGATGTTGGCAGGATTGAGGAAGCAGTAAAGGAAATATTTGATTTAAGACCTGCTGCAATCATAAAGAACCTGGATCTACTAAGGCCGATTTACAGAAAAACAGCGGCTTACGGCCATTTTGGAAGGCACGACAGAGACTTCACATGGGAAAAACTTGATAAGGTTGATGAAATAAAGAATTTTCTAAACCTTAAATAACCACGTTGCTTAAATGGATACCAGTAATAAATATGCTGAAAAATATGCTGAAGTTTATTTAAATATAAAGGCTCTTAAAATTGACCATCCTTTTGACTATCGGATACCACCTGATTTGCTTCCATATATTTCTACAGGTGTAGTTGTTGAGGTCCCCTTCAAAAACAGGGTTGAAATTGGCTATGTTGTTAAAACCAGTGATAAATCAGAATTATGTGATAAAGAAATAAAAGACATCATAAAGGTAATTGATAGCAAACCCATCTTTGATTCGGGGAAAATAGAGCTCATTAACTGGATGAGTCATTATTATATTCAATCACTGGGGAGCGTTATTAATCTTTTATTGCCTCCTGGCGGAAAATACAGAAAATCTTCTTCACGTAGTGACATTAAATTAAAGTTTAAGGATTATATATATTTAAATAAGGAAAAGTACTTTAAACTGAAAGATACGATCAATCTAAATAAAAATCGAGCACAGAAAAGAATTATTGACTATCTTATTACTCATGGAGAAGTTTCTAAAGAAAAATTAATGCGGGATACGCATTCCAGTTATTCAAGTATCAACAGTCTTTTAAAAAAAGATATTATCTCGATTATAAAAAAAAGGGAAAAAAGAGACTTTAAATATGAATATAGTGAAGGCAGGAAACCAGGGGAAAAGATAGTTCTGAATCGATACCAGAAAGCTGCAGTCTCAGGCATAGAAGATATTATTGATAAAAAAATTTTTCACAAGTTTTTAATTGAAGGTGTCACAGGAAGCGGTAAAACCGATATTTATATAGCTGTCTGTAAAAAAGTGCTGGAAGAAAATAAAAGGGCTTTTGTGCTTACCCCGGAGATTTCATTAATTCCCCAGTTATTCTCAAGATTTGAATCTGAATTTGGATCCAGAGTATGTGTTTACCATTCTAATATGAGTGTTGCAGAAAGATATGAAAGATGGCTGGATATACGGGATAATAGATTTGATATAGTTATAGGTACGAGGTCTTCGATTTTTACTCCACTAAATAATCCAGGCATAATAATACTTGATGAGGAACATGATACGTCTTATAAAGAGGGGACTATGGTCAGATATAATACCGGAGATGTATCAATAAAGATGGGTGAAATACTGGAGATACCTGTTGTTTTTGGAAGCGCCACTCCCGATATAGTAACAAGATACAGGGCGGAAGAGGAAAATGATTTTACTCTTTTGAAAATTCCTATCAGAGCCCGGAGCAGTAGTCCTGTAAAGATGGATGTGATAGATTTAAAAAATATAGACCACCAGAAGGAAGATATAACTATAACAAACAAATTACACAGAGCGATAAAAGATGAACTTGATAAAAATAACAAGGTAATTATTTTTCTTAATAGAAGAGGATATAGTAATTTTGTGATATGTAATAAATGTGGTAATGTGCCTAAATGCCCTGCATGTGAGCTCCCTTTTAATTACCATAATGATACTAAAAAATTAATGTGTCACCACTGCGGTAGAGAGCAGGGTTATACAGGGAAATGTCCCTCCTGCGGAGCGGATAGCATTATCTTAAGGGGTACAGGCATCCAGAGAGTTCAGTCCAAACTTGAAGCAAGATTTAAAGATGTGCCGGTTTTAAGAATGGATTCCGATATTACTGCAAAGAAGAAATCACATCAGGAAATACTGCAAAAGTTCGTTTCTCCGGGTGCAGCCATTCTGATAGGTACACAAATGATAGCTAAAGGACTGGATATCGAAGATGTAACTCTTGTTGGTATTATTAACTGTGATAGTATGTCTGGACTGCCCGATTATCATATGAATGAAAGAATTTATCAGCTTATAACACAGGTTTCGGGGAGAACCGGTAGAAAGGAGAAAGAAGGCAGGGTAATAATACAGTCTTTCAATCCGGAGAGCACTGTAATAAAAAATGTGCTGAAAAATGATTATGAATCATTTTACCGTGAAGAGCTTAAAAATAGAATGGAGCTTGATTATCCCCCGTTTTCTAATTTGATAAATATTATAATTTCAGGTAAAAATGAAGTTGAAGTAAAAAATGATATAAATAATTTGTTTAAACAATTATCCGAAGCCGTTGCAGAATTCAGGGATTTCACCAGTATACTGGGACCGGCGCCAGCACCTTTTTATAAGATAAATCTATTTTACAGATGGCATATGATGGTAAAAACTAAAGATATATATAAATTTAACAGTATATTTGCTGAAATGTTAAAAGTATTTAAAAAATTTAATGAAAATAAGATAATAGTTGATGTAGATCCTGTATGGATTTTATAAATTTACTGGAAATATATAGGAGATATATAAATAATGGCAGTAAAAGAAATTAGAAAAATAGGTGACCTGGTTTTAAGAGAAAAAAGTAAAATTGTAGAAAAAGTAGACGATAAAATTATCGGGCTGGTTAATGATATGGTTGATACATTGAAGGAAGAAGGAGGAGCTGGTCTGGCAGCCCCTCAGATAGGAATAACCAGGAGAGTAATTGTTATTAACTTTGGTGACGAGATAAAAGCTTTTCTCAATCCCGAAATAAAAATTATCGGGAGAAAACAGGAGGAGTCAAATGAAGGGTGTCTGAGTATCTATTCAATAAATGATTTCTGTGTAAAGAGATTTAAAAAGATAGAGGTAAGAGCTCAGGATTTAGAAGGTAATAATATTACTATTGTAGTAGAAGACCTGCTTGCCAGAATTTTTCAGCATGAGGTTGACCATCTAAATGGAATATTATATATTGACCGTCTCGACCGCAGGTCAAAAAGAGAACTTCTTACCAGAATTAATGAAATAAAGCTAAATAATTAATCCGGAGGACTTGTATTGAAAATAATTTTTTTTGGATCTTCAAATATCTCGGTTCCTTTTTTAGAAGGATTGTATAAGTCGAACCATAATATAGTGCTTGTTGTAACTACTGTTGATAGACCGTCCGGGAGAGGTAGAAAGATTACTGACAATGTAGTTAAAAGTAAAGCAAGTGAACTCGGGTTAAGCTTTACACAGGTTGATAAATTTGATAGCGATTTTTTTGATAAAATTAAAGAAGCAGATTTTGATGTGGCAGTTGTGGTTTCTTTTGGGAGAATATTTCCAGAGGAAATATTTGATTTAAAACAGGCAAAGTGGATCAATGTTCATCCGTCATTACTCCCCGGGCACAGAGGCCCCAATCCAATTGTTGCTGCACTTTTAAGTGGAGATAGTACAGGTGGTGTGAGTATAATCGAAGTAAAACCAGAGGTTGATGCAGGTGATATTTACGCACAGGTAAAATTTGGAATAGATGAGGATGATAACCGTGCCAGTCTGGAGAAAAAATCAATAGCTTTTGGAGTTCCGGTTTTAATAAAAGTGCTGGATTTAATTGAAAGTAATGTTATAAAACCTTACCCCCAGGGTGAAAATAATTTATCCTATAGCTATAAAATAAAAAAAGAAGATTTAAAGATTAACTGGGAAAATAGTGCAGAAGAGATAGTTAACAGAGTAAGAGCTTTTAGTCCAGAACCAGGTGCTTATTGTATCTGGAATGGTATGAGAGTAAAAATACTAAAAGCGGAAGTTTTAAAGGAACCTTTGGCGGATTCATATCTGTCCGGTCTAAAAACTTATGAAACCTGCCCCTGTAGTAATGGTTTCATAATAAAGGCTGATAGGGAAAATGGTATTCTTGTCAGATGTAATAAAAATGAAATAGTAAGAGTTACAGTAGTGCAGCCGGAAGGCAAAAGGATAATGCCAGCAGCTAATTTCATTAACGGGTACAGGATTAAAACCGGTGATACTTTTGAATAAAAAAGAGCGTGAGGCAAACCCCCGTAAAGTTGCTTTTCTTATACTGGCAGAGTATTTTAAAGAAAAGAAATCACTTAAAAACATATTAAATTACTACCTTGAAGATTACGAACTTTCTTCTCAGGACAGACGTTTTATCTTTAACCTTGCCAAGGGTACAGTAAGATATTATTTAAGAATTGACTTTGTACTTTCCTTATTTTCAAACAAGAAGATAAAGAAAATTGATTTTGCAGTTCTTATTATCCTTCGTATGGGAGTTTTTCAATTGATGTATATGAGTAAAGTCCCTGGTTATTCAGCAGTTAATGAGAGCGTTAAACTTGCAGTGGAAATTGCTTCTATTCCTTCGTCAAAGTTTGTGAATGCAGTATTGCGTAAAGTAAGTTCGATCCAGAATATAAATCTGTTTACAGAAAAAAAGATAGAAGAGTTTTGCAGTGATGTGATTGATAAAATCAGTATAAAATACTCTTATCCCGACTGGCTTGTAAAATACTGGGTCTCGTGGTATGGGATAGAAAAAACTACACTCATCTGTAAATCATTAAATAAAAATCCGCGTAATTATTTAAGAATCAATAAGAGTAAAATCACTACGGAAGATCTATTAAAAGAACTGGAGAGGGAGTCATTTCAGAGCAAACCTGCAATTTTAGGTACCGGAGAAGGTGAAAAGCAGGTTACAGATGTCACCGGAAGAAGAATATGCTACAACAATGAATTTTTCCAGAAAAATATACTTGAGGATACGATAGAAGTAGCAAGCGTACAGAATATAACCAGAACAAATGCTTATACTAAAGGTTTAATGTCTATCCAGAATATTCCTTCCCAGATAGCTATTAAATATTTCTTAGAACCCTGTCCCGGAGAAAAAGTTCTCGATGTATGCGCTGCGCCGGGCAGTAAAACCACTTATATTTCAGAACTTGTTGGAGATGAAGGTGAAGTCATATCAGTAGATATCAGTAAAAAAAGGCTGGGGCTGCTTAGAGAAAACCTTGTAAGGCTTGATATAAAAAATGTAGTAGCCATGGAGGCAGATGCAACTGAAAAAGATTTTCTGGAGAAAGGGGGAACGGTCTGGAGCATAAGCCCGGAAAACAAAAGAATGGTCAGTAATTATGCTGGATATTTTGACAGGATTTTTATTGATGCACCGTGCAGTGCATTCGGGACAATTTCAAAGAATCCAGATGTAAAATATAATAAGACGATGGATGATATTATCCGTCTGGCAGAAATGTCGTATAAAATGATTGTAAACTGTGATAAGTATCTAAAAAATGATGGCAGGCTTGTATTTTATACCTGTACATTGTCGCCTGTAGAAAATCAGCAGGTGATAGACAAATTTTTAAAAGAATTTAATGAAAAATATGATGTTATAAAACCCGACGTTTCTGGTATTTTAACATCAACTTTAGATTTAAAAGAGGATTTTACCTGTCTGGAAGGAAAAGAAGGTGGATACCTTGAGATAATGCCCTATTATTTTGGAGGTGAGGGTGGTTTTGTATGCAGCCTTATAAAAAAGTTGTAAAGCAGATTACAATAAAAAGAATTACAAAAAGGAATGCAGAGTAAATGAAAGTTGTTCTGACTGTACTGCCCGGGTTTATTAAGTTAGAACTATGGATTAAAGAAATCTATACGACCTTTTTAACTTTACCGGATACCAGACAGCTGGCACATATGTTTATTGTTTTAACCTGCCCTTTATATTCAACCTTTGCTTTCTGAATGTTAGGTTTAATTGTTCTTCTAGTTTTTTTATGTGAGCGACTTACCATATTTCCAAAAGATGTCTTTTTCCCACAAATTTCACATGACCTTGACATTTTAACTCCTGTATTTTTCTAATATTATCTAAAAATTATATTTCAATATATTATTTATGCTTGTATTTTATAGTTATCTGGTTCAGGGATTAAAATAAACAATCAATATAAATTAACCATAAATGAATCAGGAACGAATATTATCACTTTATTTCTTAATTTTCAAGAAAATTAAAAGTTATTGTTGTTATTCAGTGATATTGCTCTCTTTAGTTATTCAGAGAAAATGTTACCCAGAATTACAACATTTATAATATATGTCATATTTAAATATATATGTCATTTTGCGGCATAACAAGCAGAATAAAAACTTATTAAAAAAGAAAATATAAGCTGCTGGTAGAAACAATTTTTAATTAATAAAGTCTTTTAAGATGTAGCAAATATACAGATAGTATAATTTTTTTTATCTGGATAGAAATAAAGTGGATTTTGATATAATATACCAGAATACTTAATAGTTTTAATTTAAGGTGGTAAAAATATGCTTGATGAGATAAATGAGCAGGACCTAAAGAGAGCAATTGATATTATAATAGAAAATTTTAAAGAGAACGAAGCTAAAATAAATGAGCTAAATGTATTTCCTGTGCCTGATGGAGATACTGGTACCAATATGCTGCTTACTTTGAAAGCAGTCAGGGAGCAAATTTCAAAACTCGATGATTTTTCGGTAAAAAATGTTCTGGAAGAAGCTTCATTCGCTGCATTAATGGGGGCAAGAGGTAACTCGGGTGTTATATTATCACAGATACTCAAGGGTCTTTTTGATGTAATTATAGAAAGTGATGATTTTAATCTGGATGTTATTAAAGAAGCATTAAAATCAGCAAGAGATCTGGCCTATAGTTCTGTTCAGAACCCAACTGAAGGAACAATGCTCACAACCATAAAGGATATTTGTGACTTTGTTGAAAGTTTAACCAATAATACACATAAAATAAAAATGACAGATTTTCTGGATGAAATTATTTCAGAAACCGAGAAATCTGTTGAGAGGTCAACTCTCCTTCTTCCTGTTCTGAAAAAAGCAGATGTGGTAGATGCAGGAGCTCAGGGTATTCTTGATATATTAATAGGGACAAAAAAAGCTCTGAAAGAAATTGAGAGTATAAATGGAAGAGAGCTTGAAAAGAAGGTTAAAGAGACCAGTAAAGTTTATGCTACATCT
Source organism: Actinomycetota bacterium (assembly GCA_028696435.1). Classification (GTDB taxonomy): domain Bacteria; phylum Actinomycetota; class Humimicrobiia; order Humimicrobiales; family Humimicrobiaceae; genus JAQVEM01. Next base: position 12,118 of record JAQVHC010000012.1, read on the forward strand.
GCAATGGACACAGGTAACGATGATAAGCAAACTGGAAGTCACGCCTTTACTGACGGGTCTGGAATTGATGAACAGACTGAAAAAGAAAGTCTTGAAGAAGTAAAGCGTACCTACGAAATTAAATATGTATACTGCACCGAGCTTATGTTGAAAGGTAAAAAGATAGACGTAGACAGATTAAGGGAGAGAATAGAAAGTTATGGCGATAGTGCGATGGTAGTTGGAAATGAAAATATGGTTAAGATACATGTTCATACAAATCAACCCCACAAAGTTTTAAGAGCTGCATTAAGGGAAGGCACCATACATAATATCCAGATTAATAATATGGAAGACCAGAGGAGAGAGGCGGTTGGAGTGGTTTATGAATCGGAATCTGAAGAAAAATCCTCAGTATTACCACGAGCTCTGGTGGCAGTAGCCAATGGCGAGGGTCTAGAAGAAATATTTAAAAGTATTGGTGTAGATGTTATTGTTAATGGCGGACAGAGCATGAATCCATCAACATATGATATAGTTAAAGAGATAAACAACCTTGAATCTTCAGATGTTTTTATATTTCCAAATAATAAAAATATAATACTGGCTGCAAATCAGGCAAAGCAAATAATAAGAAATAAAAATATTTATATAATACCTACTACCAGCATACCTGAAGGTATATCTGCAGTCCTATCCTATAATCCGGATGCCGGGATTGAAGAGAATATAAAAAATATGGAAGAAGCCGCTAAGAAAACCAAAAGCGGAGAGGTAACACAGGCAGTAAGAGATGCAAATTTGATGGTTAGTGAAATAAAAAAAGGTGAATTTATTGGTCTATCTGATGGCAGGGTGAGAGTGGTGTCTAATAATGTTGTAGATGCAGTAGCTGACCTTGTGAGAGATATTGCAACTTCAACAGAAGAAGTTGTTACTATTTATACAGGCAAAGATGCAAAACAGGAAGATACTGATAATATCAGGAAAAAAATTAAAGAATATTTTCCTAAAATAGACATAGAAATACATAAAGGCGAGCAACCTTTATATCCCTACATATTTTCAATAGAATAATAGAATAATTCAATTTATATAAATGGTGATTAATTATTAGAATTATTTCAGGCAAATATAAAGGCAGAAAATTAAAACCCCCTTCTAATTATAAAATCAGACCCACTCTTGATAAAGTAAAGGAAAGTATTTTTAATGTTATTGGTAGCAGGATAGATAAAGCAAATGTCCTTGATTTATTTGCCGGGACCGGCTCTCTTGGGATAGAATCTTTAAGCCGGGGTAGTAATATTGCATATTTTGTCGATAAAAGCTTTGAGTCTATCGCCCTAATAGAATATAATATCAGAAGTTTAAAAATTGATAGTGAAAAATATAAAATAATAAAAGCTGATGTTCTGAAATTTCTTAATTTTTATAAGGGGCCGGAGTGGGATATAATCTTTCTTGATCCCCCTTTTAAAATTGAGAGTGATATAATGAAAAAAATATTTGATATTATAATTGAAAAGGAAATTGGTAAAAAAGATTCTCTAATAATATATGAGTACTTTTTTAAAAGAGATATTGCAGAAGAGATTGAAAAGTTAAAAGTTATTAAAAAATCACACTTTGGGGATAAAGATGTAATTTACCTTTCTCCTTTACATTAAATTTTTAAAGATTGGATTTAAAGAATGGAAAAAATAGCATTGTGCCCGGGAACTTATGATCCACTGACAGAAGGGCACAGGGATATAATTCTGAGATGTTCTAAAATATTCTGTAAGGTTATAGTTGCTATATCAAAAAGTCCAAGGAAGAAACCTCTTTATTCTATAAATAAAAGAGTAGATTTTGCAAAAAGGGCTCTATCTGATTTAAAAAATGTTGAAATAATTACTTTTGATGGATTGCTGGTAGAACTGGCAAAAGAAGTAAAAGCAGGAGTTATTGTAAAAGGGCTGAGGGCTATTTCAGATTTTGAATATGAATTTCAAATGGCGCAAATAAATAAAAAATTAAATCCGGAAGTTGAGACCATGTTTATGGTAACCAATCCTAAATTTGCTTACCTCAGTTCCAGTGCAGTAAAGGAAGTAGCCATGTTTAAAGGCAGTATAACAGGTCTGGTTCCAAAGGAGATAGAGCAGGATATAATTGAAAGTTTTAATAAAAATAATTTTAAATAAAAAGAGGTATGGAGAAGAATATGGACTCATTAGAGATTATTGACCGTATTGAGGAACTACTGGATAAAAGTAAAAGAGTTCCTTTTTCGTCCAATATAATGGTAAATGAAGCTGAAATATATGACTTGATAGACGAACTGAGAAGCTCACTTCCCGAAGAATTCAAACAATCCAGATGGATTGTAAAAGAGAGGGAAAACATGATAGAAGAAGCAAAAAGGTACTCTGAAAAATTAATCAGGGAAGCAAAGGAAAAGGCAGAAGTTCTTGTAAGCGAGACAGAAGTACTTAAAAATGCTACAAGAAAATCTGAAGAACTGATGAGCGCAGTAGAGGCGAGAGCAAGAACTATAAGATTAGAAGCTGAGGATTATGCTGATGAGAAACTGGCAAATCTTGAAGTAACATTACACAAGCTGCTGGCAGCTATTGAAAAAGGAAGAGAACAGTTCAGGGGTACCATGGGGCAGAGAGATGAGTAAGTTGGAGTTATTTTTATTGAATAAAATTGTCATTTTATGCTATATTTAATTACCTGTGCTTATTATTTATAACAGGTTTGTAACGAAAATATTTATCAGGAGGAAATAAATTGGCTGTTCCGAAAAGTAAAACATCGAAATCAAAAAGAGATAAACGCAGGTCTCATTACCGGCTGGGTATTTTAAATATAACCGAGTGTCCGAGATGTCATAGTAAAAAAATATCACACAGGGTTTGTGAAAATTGTGGTTATTATGCTGAAAATGAAATAATTGTATTTGAGGGGAAGGACAAAAAGAAAGAAAAGATAGAAAAAAGAGAGGCAGCTCAGAAGAAAGGGAAAAACGAAGGGGGTAAGTAAGAATTGGATGTAAAAATGGAGGTCTGTGATTTGAGTAAAGGAAATTTTTTTTGTCCCCGATCTGTTGCGGTAATTGGAGCATCCAGGGGAAAAGGAAAAGTTGGCAATGTAATACTTGAAAATATAATAAACTCCGGATACAGTGGAAAAATATATCCAGTGAATCCAAATGCAGATGAAATATTTGGAATTAAATGTTACCCTTCAATTTTAGATACCCCTACAGATGTTGAACTGGTTATTATAACTATACCGGCACAGTTTGTATGCCAGGCTTTAGAAGAATCTTCAAAAAAGAATGTAAGATGGGCGATTGTTATATCTGCAGGCTTTAAGGAAACCGGGATAGAAGGAGCAAAAAGAGAAACCCAGCTAGTAGAGGTAGCTAAAAAGTATGGTATTAGAATTCTTGGACCTAACTGTCTTGGAATAATAGATACCTATTGTCCTTTTAATGCTTCATTTTCAAAAACTATGCCATCAAAGGGTAAAATAGGATTTTTATCCCAGTCTGGTGCTCTTGGTACAGCTATACTTGACAGAGCAACTGCAAACAATATTGGGTTTTCGAAGTTTGTTTCACTGGGCAATAAAGCAGATATTTCAGAAAATGACCTGTTTAGTGATTGGGGGGAAAAAGATGACACCAGTGTTATTACTGCATATCTTGAAGGCGTAAAATGCGGCAGAGAATTTATTAAGATATCTTCAAGAGTATCTAAAAAGAAGCCAATAATTGTTATGAAATCTGGTAATACAGATGCAGGAGCCAGGGCAGTTTCCTCACATACGGGTTCACTGGCAGGTTCAGCAAGAGCTTATGAGGCAACTTTTAAGCAGACAGGAATAATAAGAGCAAACACTATAAAAGATTTTTTTAATTATGCTATGGCTTTTTCATATCAACCATTGCCTAAAGGTAAAAAAGTTGCAATAATAACAAATGCAGGTGGCCCCGGTATTATGGCTACCGATGCCTGTGAAAAAAATAATATACCACTTGCAACTATAGGAACAGAAACCATAGAGGAACTAAAAAAATTCTTACCCGAAGCAGCGAACTTTTATAATCCTATAGACATACTGGGTGATGCGCTATCAGATAGATATAAAAAAACTATGGAAATAGTAATAAATGATAGCAATGTTGATGCTATGCTGGTAATGCTTACTCCACAGGCAATGACACAGCCGTTAGAAACGGCTACTGCAATATCAGAAATAATTGAGAATAATGAAAGAAAAATACCAATACTTACCTGTTTTTTAGGTGGCACAGTAGTTGAAGAAGCAATAAAATTTCTATCACTAAGAAATATACCAAATTTTGATATTCCTGAAGAAGCAGTAGATACATTAAAAGTCATGATGGATTATGTTGATTGGAAGGATAAGGAGGACACTCCTATTGAAAGTTTTAATGTTGAAAAAGATAAAGTAAGGGAGATATTCAACAAATGTAGAGCAGAGGAAAGGCTTGAACTCGGAGAAAGCGAAGCAAGGGGGATTCTTGAGGCGTATGGGATAAGAATACCCAGAGCAGAACTTGCGGTTGATATTGATGATGCAAAAAGAATTGCAGAAGACTTAGGATATCCACTGGTTCTCAAAATTGTTTCCCCGGATATATTGCATAAAACAGATGTAGGTGGTGTAAGAATAGGGATAAAAAATAAAAAAGAACTGGAAGAAAATTTTAATGATATTCTTTTTAATGTAAAGAAATATATGCCCGATGCTAATATTAGCGGTATACTTATACAGGAATTTATTACAGATAAGAAAGAAACAATAATAGGAGTTAGTGAAGACCCTCAGTTTGGACCAATGATAATGTTTGGCCTTGGTGGGATATATGTAGAAATACTAAAAGATGTATCATTCAGGATTGCGCCTATAAGCAGGCAGACTGCAAATGAAATGATAAGAGAAATTAAAACTTTTAAGTTATTAGAAGGTACAAGAGGTGAGTATCCTTCTGATATTGACAGTATAATTGAAACTATTCTCAGGGTTTCCCAGCTGGTTACGGATTTTCCGGAAATAGTTGAAATGGATATAAATCCGCTGTTTGTAAAAAAACAGGGAGAAGGTTCAATAGCAGGAGATGCGAGAATAAGAATAGGAGGTTAAAATGGTTCCATTATTTTTTATTTCCGATGAGCCTTTTTCTGGTAAGAGTTCAGTGTGTGTTGGTACTGGAAAATTATTTGCAGAAAGAGGTCTAAAAGTAGGGTACATGAAACCGGTAGGCACATTGCCAACCAGAGTAGGAGCTATTACGACTGATGAAGATGCTCAATACATTTCAAATATTCTTGATTTAAATGAAGAGCTTGAAAATATTTGTCCAATTGTCCTTACACAACAATGTATTAGAGAAGGTTTAAAAGACCAGAGTTTTTCCAGAGGGTTTATTGATCAAATTTATAAAGCTTATAGTAAAATCCAGAAAGATAAAGATATTGTTATTATGGAAGGAGCAAAAAGTATAGAGGACGGTTACTTTTTAGGGATATCTTCAGATAAAATCTGCAAAAAATTAGGAGCCAGAGCTATACTGGTTATTAAATATAGCAGTGAAATTGTTGACCGGATTCTTTACTCCAGAGAATTTTTGAAAGAATATCTGGCAGGAGTAATTATAAACTGGGTTCCGAAAAACCAGATAGATTATCTCGAGCAACTTATAATACCGTTTTTGGAAAAAAATGGTATTGATGTTCTGGGTTATTTAACCTCTGATAAAATTCTTTCCTCTGTAAGCATAAAGGAAATGTCTGAAATGCTGGATGGGCAGATAATATGTGCCAGGGATAAGGTTGACGAGCTTGTAGAAACATTCATGGTAGGTGCTATGGGTCAGGAACAGGCATTAAAGTTTTTCAGAAGAAAAACAAATAAAGCAGTTATAACCGGTGGAGATAGAGCTGATGTACAGCTTGCTGCACTCGAGACACCTACAAAATGCCTGATACTTACTGGTAATTTTCAACCAAGTAGCATAGTTCTCGGGAGAGCTGAGGAACTGGGAGTACCCATGATTCTTGTTAATTACGATACTCTGACTGCGGTGGAAAAGGTCAGTGAAATTATCGGCCGTGTAAGATTTCATGAAATTAAAAAGATTGATAAAATAATTGAAGTAATCAGAGAATATATAAATATAGACAGGTTACTTGAAATAGCAAAAGATAATTAAGTTCAAAATTGGTTAATTAGGATGTTGCAGAACAATTCAAACTACTGCTCAATTATAATAGATGCAATGGGAGGGGATTTTGCTCCGGATGAAATTATAAAAGGTTCTATAGAAGCAAAAGAAGCTTACAATGTAAAAATCACTCTGGTAGGTGATACGGATAAGATAAAAAAATCAGCGGAATCAAGTGGTATAAGTCTTAATGGTATAGAAATTATACCGGCATACCAGGAAGTAAGCATGAATGATTCTCCTTCAGAAGTTTTAAAGAAAAAGAAAAATTCTTCAATCTATATCGGTTCTCAATTAGCATCCAGGGAGACAAACAGCGCATTTATTTCTGCCGGGAATACCGGCGCTGTAATGGCATGTTCCCTTTTTAATATAAAAAGAATCGAAGGATTAGCAAGACCTGCTATCGCTGTAGTAATACCGCTTGGTAATAAGAAATTTGTATTGATAGATGCAGGCGCAAACATGGATTGTAAACCTTTTTACTTAAAGCAATTTGCTATAATGGGAAAAATTTATTCTGAAAATATAATAGGGGTAAAAAATCCAAAAGTTGCTCTTGTTAATGTAGGAAGCGAAGAAAAAAAAGGGAATGAACTGACAGTTGAGTGTTATAAGTTGCTTAAAGACTGTCCTGTTATTAATTTTATTGGAAATGTCGAAGGCAGGGAGTTATTTGAAGGTGCTGCAGATGTAGCAGTGTGCGATGGATTTATAGGGAATATAATACTAAAGTCAATTGAAGGTATGGCGGATTTGTTCTTTGGAGAAATTAAACAAATTCTGACCTCCAGCATACTGGCGAAAATTTCAGCTCTGGGTATTATGAGTTCTTTAAAAAATATGAAAAAAAAGTTTGATTATGAAGAATATGGAGGGGCACAACTTCTGGGGCTTAACAGGCCGGTTATAATTTCTCATGGGAGTTCAAAATCAAAATCTATTAAAAATGCTGTAAAAGTTGCAATAGATAGTATAAAAACAGATCTTACTGTTATAATCAGTAGAGTAATTAAAGAAATAAATTGAATAAGTGTAAAAAAGTGAAAAGGGCAAAGGAGTAAGTATGGAAAATTTTGACAAAATCAAAGAAGTACTGGTTGATGTTCTGGGCGTCAAAGAGGAGGATATTAAAGCTGAAAGTAAATTTATAGATGACCTTGGTGCTGACTCTCTTGATCTGGTTGAATTAATTATGGCACTTGAGGACAAATTTGGAATAAAAATAAGTGATGAGGATGCCGAAAAAATTGTTACAGTAAAAGATGCTCTCGATTATATTAACTCTTACTCCGGGTAGTGGTTTTACTTGTAATTGAATAGATTTTTGATGTGCAAGGTGGCGAAAATCTTTTAATGGATGATATCGGAGGAACTTTTGAAGAAAAAGTAAGAATCTGGCTGCGCAACCTTAAAATTGATGTAGTGGATTTAAATATTTACATACAGAGCTTGACCCACAGGTCTTATGTTAATGAAAAGAAAATTATGTCAAGGGGCAATGAGCAGCTTGAATTCCTGGGAGACAGTGTACTTTCTTTTATAATTACATCATATTTATATCATAATTATAAAAGCCTTCCTGAAGGTAAAATGGCAAAAATAAGAGCTTTTCTGGTCAGCAGAAAGACGTTGTTTGAAATAGCAAAAGAAATTAAAATAGACAGGTATATACTTTTAAGCAAGAATGAAGAATCCTGCATGGGTAGAAGAAAAGTATCCATTCTGGCTGATAGTGTAGAAGCTTTGATTGGTGCTATCTATATTGATAAGGGAATTGATTTTACTTTTGACTGGGTTATTGAATTATATAAAGATAGAATTATTGAAAATGTTAATGCACCAGAAATCACAGACTACAAAACTTATCTTCAGGAAGCAATACAGGCAGATTATTCCA